>NZ_JACGVP010000018.1:0-84396 GCF_014077275.1 Colwellia sp. BRX8-7
GAATAGGACATTGCTAAGCTCCTATTTAGGTCGCTCTTTGCCATCCTTGGCAACGCGACATTAGTATATCCCTACACGTCAGAAACCCGATCCGAAAGAGTCGGGTTTTTTGCTTTCTGGCGTTTAAAAAAGACAAAATCCATAGCTAGCATGCACTGATAACAAGGGTAGTGCGTCTTATATTAGACATGCCATGTCAGAATAGGATATTTTGCTGTTTGTTCTATGATAAACCTATATCTTTTATTAGCTTAATAGTTACAATATTGAAAAAGTTTTAATAGGTCTGATTAATGCGCTACTTAATATATTTATTTTCCTCTGTATTCCTGTTTATATTTCAAGTGAATTCTTATGAATTTGTCCTTGAAAAATCACCAAGTATTAATAAACTTGGTGATTTTAAAGCAAGTGACTTATGTCAAATTACCGAAAATACAATGGATTATATTAAAAAGGTTCCTAGCGATAAGTTTGCAGTACACCCAGGGACAATATTTAACAATAAAATTAGTATGCAAGATATTGAACAAACATTGGCGTTTATCTGTACAACTTATCGTGAGGACGTTCGAGCAAAACGACAGAGTCGCCTACACGATATAGCCTTTGTAAAAGAGAATTTTAATTTTTTTCGTTGGCTCCCTGATACACAGACAGCACAACTAATTGCAGATAAAAGTACCAATGAAGTTAAAAGTCGATTACTAAATAGTATTCCCAAAGATAAAATTTTTCTTACTAAATATTATACGAAACTATTAGATGCCAGTACCGTTAAAACCACTAAATATAATCAAGCTTTGTATGCCTTACCGACTGATGAGGAAGGCCTTTCATTAGAGCAAGCTGAAAACCAGAAACCGCAATTGATAAGGTATAGGTATACCCGACAAGATATTATGGCAGGAGCCTTATCAACAAATACAGCGGTTAAACCTCTAATTTGGTTATCTGAAGAAGCATTACATGATGTTTTGTTACAAGGCACTGGCGTGGTAAACGTCGATGGAAAAGTTCGTTACTTTAATGTTCACCGTAATAACGGCATAGCTTATGATTATGCATTAGGAAAACGAGAGCAAGCAAGATATTGGTATTTTATTGAGGTCCCTAGCATTATGGGCTATGGCCAAAAACAAGAGGATAAGATAGCGTTAAAATCTCAAGTAACGTTTGCTGGCAATGTAAAGCAGCTAGGGTTAGGTAAACTCTTTATGGTTAGTTATGACCGTAATAATGAAAATATATCACGGATCGGTGTTCTAGCTGATCAAGGTGGAGCCTTCGATGATAATTTATTCCAATTAGATATGTTAGTAGATAGCTATAAAGGTTGGAGTGATTATCACCAAGCTAATAAGCATTTACCCGACTACGCTCAGGCTTGGTTAATGTTACTAAAGTAAATAAAGGCTTATACGACAGAAAAAATTGCATCAGCGAGTCTTTTATCTAAAATGCTTGCTGTTATATCTTCAGGTTTAGCTTTTACATTAGGGGTAGGCTGGCTGTCTAAAGGGAGATGAATATTTACTTTCTTTCTTTTAAGCTTATATTGATTTTTAAGTAAACTGCACGGCGAAAACATAAAGTGTATTACAAACATAGCACATTTCGATGTTACCAATTATAGGATCTCTGAAGTATCTAGTTTAAATCTTGATCTATATCAAACACAAACGAAAGACTTAATGATAATCGTTTGCATTACGTTTTATTCATGTGTATTATCACTTCAATTATAAAAACTCTCTCTACAAACTTTAACGGACATGAACCCATGATGAAGAAAACCTTAATTGCTTCTGCACTTGTTGGCTTATTTGCTAGCACGGCTGTTATTGCAAATGACGATACAGAGGAATTACGTAAAGTTATTGCCCAGCAACAAGAAGTATTAAAGAGCTTAGAACAACGTTTAGATCAAACAGAGCAGCGCTTAGAAGCAACTGCTGACCAAGTTGAGTCAAGTACAACTGCTAGCCCATTTGCCAAAACAACCATTGGTGGCTACGGCGAATTACATTATAACAACTATAAAGATACTGACGCGAAAGTTGATTTTCATCGTTTCGTATTATTCTTTGGTCATGAGTTCACCAATAAAATTCGCTTTTTCTCTGAATTCGAATTGGAACATAGCATTGCTGGTGAAGGGCAAGATGGCGAAGTTGAGCTAGAACAAGCTTACGTAGAGTACGATTATAGCGACACTATCACTACCAAAACAGGTTTGTTTTTGGTTCCTGTTGGCATCATAAACGAAACTCACGAGCCACCAACATTTTATGGTGTTGAACGTAACGGTGTTGAAAAGAATATTATTCCAGCTACTTGGTGGGAAGCCGGTGTTGCAGCTAACTTTAAGTTGGCACCAGGTATAGCTGTTGATACCGCTATAACTAGTGGCTTAAACGTTGGAGATGATTACAAAATTAGAGGCGGACGTCAAAAAGTTTCTAACGCTTCGGCTGAAAACTTAGCCTACACTGGGCGTATAAAATATACAGCTATTCCAGGCTTAGAGTTAGCCGCAACGGTTCAGTTTCAAACAGATTTGGCTCAAAGTGCTGCTGGTGTTGATAAAGCTGCTGCAACATTAATTCAAGCCCATGCTATTTACCAAGTTAATAACTTCACCGTTCGTGCACTATATGCCGCTTGGAATATTTACGGTAAAGAAGCAAAAGCATTAGGTCGAGATGAGCAAACAGGTTGGTACGTTGAACCTTCATATATGTTTAATGAAAAAATGGGTGCTTTTGCCCGCTATGCTGAATATAACAATGAAGCAGGAGCTAGTTCTTCTGATGCTGTTGAATCAACCAGTGTAGGTATCAATTATTACTTACATGAAAACGTTGTACTAAAAGCTGATTTTGAAGAATTAAGCGGTTCAAAAGACTCACAAGGCTTTAACTTAGGTTTTGGCTACCAGTTTTAATTTGATTTACTTATCGCAAACTTGCGTTAGGTTATAATTCACATGGAAGTGAATGAGCATTATTTGCTCATTCACTTTTGTGTTTTAACAAATCTATTTATCATCAAGGGTGACATGTGGTTAAAATTATATTCACTTTCTTAGTTATATTTAGTTTGCAAACACCGGCGTTTGCGAATGGTATTTATCAAACATCTAAACAGTTTATTAGCAGTTCTTTTAATGGTGAGTCACCAAAATCTAAAGCGCTATGGTTGTCAAATGACGACAAAGTGGTAATTAGTGATATTATGAGCCATGAATATAACCGTTTACGCGTAAGGTACTGGCAACAAGAAAATGCAACGGTTTGGGTGCTTGAAGAAATAGGTAAAGAACAACCTATTACAATTGGTGTTCACATTAAAGACGAGCAGGTAGTTGACCTTAAAGTCCTTGTTTATCGAGAGTCCCGTGGTGATGAAGTTCGACATGACTTTTTCACAAATCAGTTTAAGTCAGCCTCACTGACTAAAGAAAACATGCTTAATCAACATATTGATGGTATAACAGGCGCAACCATGTCGGTACGCGCACTAACTAAAGTTGCACGTTTGGCATTGTGGTTAAATAAAAAGGTAAAAGTTTAATTTTTACCGGTAATAAGTTTATTTAGATAGGTCTAACGTATCCCAATGATAAATAAAAAATCAGCATACTTAATCCGTAATCGTTTTGTTCGTCATCTGCGAAAATGGCATCGGCAACTGGGTATATTTGCTGCATTATTCCTGATTTTTCTTTCTATTTCGGGTGTCGCTTTAAACCACACCTCATTTTTTTCTTTGTCAGATAAATCAATCACTAGCTCAATACTACTTAATCATTATGGAATTAAGCCCCCTAGTGATATTCGTTTTTATCAACAAAAAGAATGGTTAGTCACTGACCAGCTTATCTGGTTAAACGATCAAGTGGTTTTTCAAAGTGATACGCCTGTTATTGGTATTAGCCGTTTTCAATCTTATCTATTGTTGGTTACCACAAAGCAACTTGTTATTTTTACTGACGAAGGGCTTATTATTGATAAGATCGACAATTCCAGTGATTTACCTACGCCTATTTCAGCATTTAGCATTATTGGTGATCAGCTTGTTTTAAATACACCAGAGGGTTATTTTCAAGGAGATAGTGATTTCTTTGAGTGGCAAAAGATCACTACGCTGGTTGAGCCGTCTTGGGTCCAAAGTGCTTCTGTGACGGAAAATGAGCTGGTTGTGGCGAACAAAAAATTCCAATCGCAGTTTTTAAACTGGGAAAGAGTGATTCTTGATGCTCACTCTGGTCGATTATTTGGTAACTTAGGTGTTTGGTTTATGGACATTGTTGCTTTGATGCTTATCTTACTATCAGTGAGTGGTATTTATATTTGGCTAAAGTTTACTTATAAAAAACGTTAATATTACCCTTAGCAAGTGTTCAACCCCAGACCTTTAACGCTAATTAAGGTCTGGTCTATTTATAAATAACTGAGCCTACTTAGCTATTGTTGAGTAAGTATTCTTTACTCTGTCGACTGAAGTAAAGCTTCTAACTCTTGTTGATACTTTTGTTTTTTACTTTCTGAAAAGCCAACATGAGTACTAACCACCTCTCCTGAACGGTCAATGATGTAGCTGCTTGGCATGCCTTTTAATTTAAATTTACGGGCAACATTGCCTTTAGGGTCATAAAAAACAGTGAAATCAGCCGGAACTTCTGCCAAAAATTCATCTGCTAATGCTTTATTGTTATCAACGTTAACACTGATAATAGTTAAGCCTTGCTGTTTATATTGCGCTTGTATTTCGTTCATCCACGGGAAGGACTTTCGACAAGGACCACACCAAGATGCCCAAAAATCTAAATAGATCACTTGTCCTTTGTGATCAGCAATTAATTTATCAAAATTTTGTAATACGTTTTCCTGTGCTATTGGCTGAGCAAAACTTACCGTTGTAAAACAAAAACTGGTCAGGACAGAGAATAACAATGGAATTAATTTTCTAGTGTTCATAGTATTTTACTTTGCAGAGTTTTTCTTATTAGAACACGGATATTTAACGAGGTGAAGTGTGATAGTTATAAAACGATAATTGTATTTTTAATGATGAGTAAGGTAAATTGCACGCAATACTTTATCTTTTAGACAGACTTATGAAAATACTTTTACAGATCAGCTCCTTGTTCATTGCTTTAATTTTACCATTGAGCATAGCGAATGCTTCAGCAGATAAAACACCCGAGCAACTTGAGCATGACAAATGGCTAAAGTTACGTTTTAGCGCTCAACATGAACGCTTAATACCGGTAGTTGCCGTTGCAGATATGTTTTTTGCTTGTGACCAAGCTAAAAATAGCGGTAATGCTAATTATCAAGTAAAGGAGCTTGTTGAAGATATGGACCGTAATTTACTGGCTGAAAAATTAACGGCTTGTTTAGCGGGAGCAACAACACAGTCTGATACTGCCTTGAATTATGGTTTGCATGGCTGTTTTTCTGAGCAATTATCAAGTTTACCACCGCAGCAGAAGTTAGAAAGAATGGCGGTGGTAACGGCAAGTATTTCAACGTTAAGCCGAGAAGAAAGGCAAAAAAGCTTTACTCGTTGTGTTACCGATCAAAGTATTAGCTATTTAAAGTAATTGCAGAGCAATCAGTTAAAGCTAAAAGCACAAAGTTAAGTGCCTCCTACTTAATTCAATAAGTTAGCCGGTGAAAATTGGTCAGTTAATAACTTAGTCTTTTCTGGCCAGTCTTGCTCGACACTAATTGGTGTCATTTGTTGGCTTATCTTTAATAAATCAATATTGAAAGGTGTTAAACGTGTTTGTAATTTTTTTGCTCGCTGATTAATTAATTCAACACTGGGCAGTTGTCCTTTGGCGGCTAAGATAATGCGATTACTATTTTTATAGTTTCGTACATTATAAAAATCGCCAAATACTGCTTTATAGGTAGCTGATTCATGTGCATATAAATCACTGACTGAAAAAGTATTAGCGCTTAATACACCTTCGGGGCTAAGTAAATCTTTAGCTTCTTGTAAAAACTCTTGCGTTAATAAGTGCTCAGGAATGTAATCACCGTTAAACGCATCAAGAATTATCCAATCGTATTGTTGTTTTCTGATCAACGCGCGTTTAATAAAAATTCTGCCATCTTGTATTACCGATGAAACAGCTTGGTTTTCGAGAAAACCAAAATATTGCCGAGCAACTTTTACAACCGCAGGGTCTATTTCAACATTGGTGATTTTACTCGTTGGGTAGAGTTCTTGAAGGACGTTTGACATAGTTCCGCCACCTAAACCAACAATAAGAATACTTTTAGGCTGCTCAATTAATAGCAAAGCGGAAAAGAGTAGTTTTGTATAATTAAAGACTAAACGTTGAGGGGCAGTTTTATAAAAGCAGCTTTGATTCGTTTTAGTTGTTTTCACATTGAATTTCAAACAACGTAAATCACCTTGATCATCAACCAATATATTTCGATATAATGAACGTTCTTGGTGAACGACTTCCGCGCTTGTACTATTAACAAATAGGCAACTCAGGATAAAAATAGTTAACATCGAATAATTAAGCTTACTCATTTATAACACCTACTGTATTAAAGCTAACAGATTTCACCGATTTATTTAAGACAATAGCAATAAGTCCCAATAACGCTAATATCGAACTAAACACCATAATAATACTGTTCACTTCAAAAAATAACACCAGATAAAATGAAGTAAGAATAGTACCTAATGCACTACCTAGTGTGGAAACAAAATATAGTTTTCCAGCGATTTGACCGCTCTTATCTCGGTCAGTTACTAATAAGCGGACCGAGTAAGGGGAGATCATCCCTAAAATAATCGTAGGTATAAAGAAGAGCGCTGTACAGGCGAGTAAAGAGCCATAGCGAGAATCTTCAACATTTAAAAAGATGACTTCCATTATTGTTGTTGACCATAAGGCAACGGGCAAAATGGTAATGCCTGCTAATACAAAGATAAAACCATATTTTTTCAAAGAAGCATTTTTTGTCGACAGCTTACCACCAGCCAAATAGCCAAACGATAAACTCAGCATAAACACGGTAATTATACTGCCCCAAATATGCACACTACTGCCAAAAAAAGGAGCAAGTATTCTGCCACCTAATAGTTCAATGCCCATTATGCAAAAACCGCTACAAAAAGCGAGTAGGTAAATGAATGGGTTTTGCCATGATGGCTGGGGTTTGGTATCCGTCATTTAGGGTATCAGTAATATTGTCTATTAAGTAAAGCTATCTTAACGACAAAAGGCGCGATATACCAAGCCAATTTGATAGGTAGCCGTTCGACCTGAATTTCAGTTGCATCCTGAAAATTCAAGCTAAACGGCGATACACGCCTTTTGGGTTTGTTAAGGCTTATTTACGCTTTTTAGCTGCTTGCTTCTCGAGTAAAGGTTTTAAGAACCTCGCGGTATGTGATGTCTTGTGTTTAGCAACCTGTTCAGGTGTACCAGAAACCAATATTTCACCACCACCAGAGCCACCTTCAGGGCCTAAATCAATAATCCAATCGGCTGTTTTTATCACGTCTAAGTTATGCTCTATAACAACAACAGTATTGCCATGGTCACGCAAACGATGGATAACATGCATCAGTTGTTTGATGTCGTGAAAATGCAAACCTGTGGTTGGTTCATCAAGAATATAGAGGGTCTTACCAGTATCACGTTTGGATAGCTCTTTTGATAATTTAACCCGTTGTGCTTCACCACCTGAGAGGGTAGTGGCCGACTGACCTAATTTAATATAACTTAAACCAACATCCATTAACGTTTGTAATTTACGGTTAATAGCTGGGATGGGTGCAAAAAAAGTTAACGCGTCTTCGATTGTCATATCAAGCACTTCATGAATGCTCTTGCCTTTATATTTTACTTCTAATGTTTCACGATTATAACGTTTTGAATTACACGCATCACAAGGAACATAAACGTCAGGTAAGAAATGCATTTCAACTTTGATTAATCCATCGCCTTGGCAAGCTTCACAACGCCCGCCTTTTACATTAAAGCTAAAGCGTCCGGGTTTATACCCTCTTGAACGTGACTCTTGAGTCGCAGCAAAAATTTCACGAATAGCGGTAAATATACCCGTATAGGTTGCAGGGTTTGAGCGTGGTGTTCTCCCTATCGGGCTTTGGTCAATATCGATAACTTTATCAAGTAAATCTAAACCAATAATTTCTTTATACGGTGCCGGTTCTTGTGTCGTCGCACCATTTAAAGCAATGTGAGCAAGTTTAAATAGGGTATCGTTAATCAAGGTCGACTTGCCTGAACCTGAAACACCGGTTACACAGGTCATAAGACCATTGGGTATAACTAAATCAACATTCTTTAAATTATTACCGGTTGCGCCTTTTAGTTCAACGACATTGTTTTTATCAAAAGGTACACGAACCTTAGGTATCTCAATACCTTCTCGTCCTGAAAGGTATTTACCCGTTAGTGAATTTTCACAGGCTAAAATATCATTTACATCACCTTGAGCAATAATTTCACCACCATGAACACCGGCTCCAGGGCCAATATCAATAACATAGTCGGCGGCTCTGATGGCGTCTTCGTCATGCTCAACCACGATCACGGTATTGCCTAAATCACGTAAATGGATCAAGGTTTTTAATAAACGTTCGTTATCGCGTTGATGTAACCCAATTGATGGTTCGTCTAATACATACATTACGCCAACTAAACCAGCACCTATTTGGCTTGCTAAACGAATACGTTGTGCTTCACCGCCTGATAAGGTGCCAGCAGCGCGTGATAAATTGAGGTAATTTAAGCCAACATTAACTAAGAAGCCTAAACGTTCACACACTTCTTTAAGAATTTTTTCTGCAATTTGTGCTTTCTGACCTGATAAATTTAAGTTTTCGAAAAAGGCTAAGGCGTCAGAAATAGCAAGCTCGGCAATATCAGTTAATGGTGTATCAGCAATAAAAACATTACGCGCTTCAAGTCGTAAACGACTGCCATTACAATCTGGGCAATGTTGGCTATTTAAGTATTTTGATAATTCGTCACGAACGGCATTAGATTCTGTTTCACGGAATCGTCGTTCCATATTATTAATTATGCCTTCAAACGGGTGCTTACGAATAACGACATCACCACGGTCGTTCATATATTTGAATTCAATCTCTTGTTTACCACTACCACGAAGTATTAAATCTTGGTCACTCTTGGATAACTTTTCAAAAGGTTTATCAAGGGCAAATTTATAATGATCAGACAGTGCTTGTAGCATTTGAAAATAGTAAAAATTACGTTTATCCCAGCCACGTATTGCACCGCCCGCCAAGCTCAATTCAGGGTTAGTAATAACACGAGCAGAGTCAAAAAACTGTTGATTACCCAAACCATCACAGGTTTTACAGGCACCTGCTGGATTATTGAATGAGAATAAGCGCGGCTCAAGCTCTTGCATGCTATAACCACACTTTGAACAAGCAAAATTAGCTGAAAAGACTAATTCTTCTCGATCAGGTTCATCCATAAAGGCAACTTTAGCAGTACCCGCGGTTAAACTTAATGCGGTTTCAAAAGATTCGGATAAGCGAAGTTGAATATCGTCACGTACTTTTAAACGGTCAACCACCACTTCAATCGTATGTTTTTTGTGAAGTTCTAATGTTGGAGGATCAGATAAATCACAGACCTCGCCGTCTATTCTAGCTCGAATATAACCCTGAGATGCGAGGTTCTCGAGTAATTTAACATGCTCACCTTTTCGACCTTGCAGCACAGGCGCGAGTACCATGACTTTTGTACCTTCTTCAAGCGCTAAAACCTTATCGACCATTTGTGAATTTGTTTGTGCCGCTAAAGGCTGGTGATGTGTAGGGCAACGTGGCTCGCCAACACGCGCATAAAGTAGTCGTAAGTAATCGTAAATTTCGGTAATAGTACCCACAGTAGAGCGTGGATTATGCGACGTTGATTTCTGTTCAATAGAAATTGCCGGCGATAAGCCTTCTATGTGATCGACATCAGGCTTTTCCATCATCGATAAAAATTGACGAGCATAAGCCGAAAGTGATTCGACATAGCGTCGCTGACCTTCTGCATATAAAGTATCAAAAGCGAGTGAAGATTTACCTGAACCCGAAAGCCCAGTAATAACGACTAATTTTTCTCTAGGAATATCTAAGCTGATGTTTTTAAGGTTATGCGTTCTAGCGCCACGTACTTCAATGTTTTTCATAAATATCCACTCTAATAAGTTTATCCGAATGTGCACAAACTCAATAGATTCGCTATCGCTATTTTACGTAAAGTTTGAACCAAGTATTATTGCATAATTACTCGGCAATAATCAGTAATAATCTCTGTTTTTGTTCAGGACTTTGTCGTGCTACTATAGCGCGAATTTTCGCTTTTTTATGACACGTTAAATAGAGAGCCCCATGAGTACGACAGGTTTAAACAGTATTGAGAAAAAAGCCGCATTTTCTTTAGCCGCCGTTTTTGGCTTGCGTATGCTTGGGCTTTTTATGATTTTGCCAGTGTTTGCTATTTATGGCGAGCAACTGATCGGCTTTAGTCCTATTTGGATAGGCTTAGCTATTGGAGCATATGGTCTAACCCAAGCTATGCTGCAAATACCTATGGGGATACTGTCTGATAAATACGGCAGAAAACCGATTATTTTAATTGGTTTAGTTATTTTCTTCTTAGGGAGTGTTGTCGCTGCAATGTCTGACACTATTTATGGCGTTGTTTTTGGCCGAGCATTACAAGGTACCGGCGCTATTGCAAGTGCGGTATTAGCACTGGCCGCCGATTTGAGTCGAGAAGAGCAACGACCCAAAGTTATGGCAACTATTGGTATGTTTATTGGCTTGTCATTTACTCTCGCTATGGTTTTTGGACCTATAGTTGCGCAAGCGTTTGGGCTGAGTGGTTTGTTTTGGTTTACGGCAATATTAACCATTTTAGCTATGGTAATGATTCAGTTCATGGTACCAAACTCAGTAAATAAAGCGCCAAAGGGCGATAGTGTCGCTTTACCGGAGCAACTCAGTAAGCTTATTCGTAATCCCGAATTATCGCGTTTAAATTGGGGAGTATTTATTCTTCATATGGCGTTAACGGCTTGTTTTATTACTTTACCTAAACAGTTTGTTGCCAGTGGTTTAGCGCTAGAGCAACATTGGCAATTATATTTACCCGCTTTGTTAGGTTCTTTCTTTTTGATGGTGCCTTTTATGATTATTGCGATTAAAAAGCAAAAAGAAAAACAGATGTTTTCAGCGGCTATCTTATTACTGGCAGCCTCGTTATTACTGTTGTGGTATTTACCGCTTGGCTTTTGGACGTTAGTGTTATTGGTGGTGATGTTTTTTACTGCCTTTAATTATCTAGAAGCAACTATGCCATCTATTTTGTCACGCATTGCTCCGGCTGGCGTAAAAGGCAGTGTGATGGGTATTTATTCGAGTAGTCAATTTTTAGGTGCTTTTACCGGTGGTATTATTGGCGGCATTATTGCCAGCCAATTTGGGGAACAAGCGATATTTTTAGTAATGTCATTGATCACTTTATTATGGTTTTTTGGTGCTATAAGCATGAAACCACTGCAAAAATCAAAAAGTTATACTTTCACGACTAGCATTGATTGCCAAGAAAAAGCCAATGAAGTCGCCGAAAAATTAATTGAATTACCTGGGGTTATCGAAGCGATATTGGTGCAAGAAGAATCGGTTGTTTACCTTAAGGTTGATGATAAAGTGGTGAACTTGGCTGATATTAAAGCTGCCTTGAACCCATAGTGATAAACCATCTGCTGAATTTTCTTATCTCCTTATAGGCAAGTTCAGCAGAGACAAAGCTGTTAAATACCACAATTAATAAACGCCACTAACCAGGTAATATTGCTTACTAGTGCCTATTGTTAACGCAACATCATCATCAATATACTTACCTATTAATGCTTTTGCCATCGGTGAGTTTTGTGTAATAACGGTATAGGGCTTTCTATTTAATACGCCTTGAAAGCCTCCTGCGGCCGGCGCAATAAAAAACCATTTATCACCACCTTTTTCTGGTGTTATCTGTACTAAGGCGCCTATTGAAACAGGCATTTTTTCCTCAAAATTGTAAATAATGAACCGTTCAATGGCTTGTTTAGCTTGTTGAATATCATTGACACGTCTAGATTGCCCTTCCGCTAAATAGCTAGCTTCAATAGCAAGCGTATCGTATTGAGTTTCTGCGACCGACTGATCATCAGTGGCGGCTAAGTGAGCATTATTTGCTGCTGTTTTTATCGCAGACAATTCTGCTGATAAATGGGCAAGGATATCGTTAATTATTATCTGTTTTTTCATCATACTCAGCATACTTGCTTGAAATTTTTAGTAAATATATTTTTGATCTGACAGCTGTCAAAATAGTACTTGAATTTATCGTTATAAACGTCTACTTTATAATGATAATAACTGGTTTGACCATAAAAATAATCCCGAAAAAGTGAACTACTATGACAATTAGCACAGCCAATAGCGCCTTTCCTAACTTATTAGCCCCATTAGATTTGGGTTTTACCACCTTAGCAAATCGTACACTCATGGGCTCAATGCACACTGGACTTGAAGAAGAAAAAGGCGGCTTTGATAAATTGGCTGCTTTTTATCAAGCTCGAGCTAAAGGTGGTGTCGGTTTAATTGTTACCGGTGGTATTAGCCCCAACGCACGCGGGCGCCTAACACCTATGGGCTGTGAACTCAGTAAGTTTTGGCACGTCGCTAAACATAAAAAAATTACTGAAGCAGTTCATCAGTATCCAACAAAAATTTGTTTGCAGTTGTTGCACGCCGGTCGTTATTCTTATCATCCATTTAGCTTTGCGCCAAGTAAAGTTAAGTCACCGATAAATCCATTTACACCCGCTGCGATGTCAGTTCGTCAAATTAAAGGCACCATTAAAGACTTTGCCCATTCAGCATTATTAGCACAACGTGCAGGCTACGATGGTGTTGAAATTATGGGTTCTGAAGGTTATTTAATTAACCAGTTCTCATGTGTACGCGTTAATAAACGAACCGATGAATGGGGAGGCTGCGTTGAAAACCGTATGCGCTTAGCCATTGACATCATTAAAGCTGTTAGAGAAAAAGTGGGTGAAAAATTCATCCTTATCTTTAGATTGTCGATGCTAGATCTTGTTGATGGAGGTAATAGCTGGGCCGATGTAGTTACCATGGCAAAGGCGGTTGAAGCGGCTGGGGCGACATTAATCAATACCGGTATTGGCTGGCACGAAGCGCGCATTCCTACCATTTCTACTTCGGTACCACGTGCTGCATTTACTTGGATCACAGAGAAAATGAAGCAAGAAGTTTCTATTCCATTGGTGACAACTAACCGCATAAATACCCCAGAGGTCGCTGAAGAAGTTTTATCATCAGGACAGGCCGATATGGTTTCAATGGCGCGACCATTTTTAGCTGATGCGGAATTTGTCCAAAAAGCGATGGAAAATAAAAGTGATGAAATCAACACTTGTATTGGTTGTAATCAAGCCTGTTTAGACCATGTTTTTCAGCAAAAACGTGCTTCTTGTTTAGTTAATCCAACGGCATGTTATGAAACAGAACTCACCTTCGCTAAAACGTCAAAAAATAAACGTATCGCTGTTGTAGGCGCTGGCCCTGCTGGTTTAGCTTTTAGTGTCTATGCGGCACAACGAGGTCATAAAATAGAAATTTTTGACCGTGCTAGTGAAATTGGCGGTCAATTTAACTTTGCTAAGCAAGTACCAGGTAAAGAAGAATTTTATGAAACGATTAGGTATTTTAATAAGCAAATTAACTTACTCGATATTAAGCTACATTTATCCACCGAAGCGACTGCCGAAACGCTAGCAAATGCTGGCTTTGATGAAATAGTGGTTGCAACGGGTATTTTACCTAGAAAACTCGATATAGAAGGTATTGAGCATGAAAAAGTAAAAAATTATTTAGATGTACTACGTGATAAACAACCCATAGGAAAAAATGTTGCCATTATTGGCGCTGGAGGTATTGGGTTTGATGTTGCGGTTTACTTAGCGGAAGAACACGAAAAAAGTCCTCTCGTGAACAACAAAGAAAAATGGTTAAAGAGCTGGGGCGTAGATCAAAGTTATCAGGGTAATGGTGCTTTGTTGGACAAGTCGGCAGTAGAGCCTATTGAAAAAACATCACGTAATATTCACTTATTACAAAGGAAGTCGACTAAGGTCGGTGCAGGGTTAGGGAAAACAACGGGTTGGATCCACAGAGCGACCTTAAAAAATAATGGTGTAAAAATGTTAGCTGGTGTCAGTTACAAAAAAATAGATGATGCCGGTTTAACCATTGAAATTGATGGCATAGAGCAAGTACTAGATGTTGACCATGTTATAATTTGTGCAGGGCAAGAATCACAACGTGGTTTATATAATAAATTAGAAAGCATCAAGGGTGCGGAGCAAGGACTACACTTAATTGGTGGTGCTAAAGTTGCTGCTGAATTAGATGCGAAAAGAGCGATACGCCAAGCTGCAGAGCTTGCCGCTATCATCTAACAGTAAGTGCTCGCCGACTTGTTGAAGATATAAATAATAATTGAAAGAAAGCAACTCTGTTTATGGTCAACTGTTATGTAGTTATATTCGCATAACAGTTAACCCATAAAAATAAGAGTAATTATGTCTGCATTTCTAAAACCTGCAATCTCACTTTCTAATGCTTTACGTTTTAAAGCGAAATTTATTCTTTTAGCGGGTATGTTTTTTCTACCTGTTTTTCTTGGTTCATGGTGGATAGTTCAAGAGCAAAGTGCTTTGATAACACAACATGAAGAGCAATTAATTGGGCTAACACAAATACAGCAAGCAGTAACACTAGAGCAAGCAATAGCCGATAGTCGCTTTCAACAAGTTAAATCGAGTGTAGTTACCAATAAAATTTCACAATTGAACTTACCTAGAGATATTTCAACTTCTGCATTGTTACAGGCTTGGCAAGGTTTACGAGAAAAAGAAACCTCCCTTCAAACTGAGGGTTACCAAGCAATTTACGAGCAAAGCTTATCGATTCGAGAACGCCTTGCCGCCTTAAGTGGCTTATCCAGAGAAAATGACGCGATAGCCTTTTACTTAGCTGAGGCAAGTAGCCAACGAATTCCCGCCTTATTAGAATATTTAAAACGGACTGAATCAATCAGTGCTCAAATTATTACCAATGGCTTCAATGCAGAAAATTACACTCTTGTTATCGCGCTTGATAAACGTCTTGATGAACTACAAGTACAACTTGACAAAACAACCGTACAGCTAGAGCGTGTTGCTAATGATGAACTGTCTTTATACTTGCCTAAACACGCCGACTTTAATCTACAACTTGATGAATACCAGCAAAAATTACATCAACAGATGATCGACCCAGATAGAATATCGTTAACTCAACAGCAAGCTACACAATTAGCCGAAACAGTTTATCAATTGACTGAAAGTTTGTTAAAAACTAGTGACAATTTGTTATTAACAAGAATTGATACCCTAACGCAGAAGAGTGAGCAAACTCTTTGGATTTTAGCGATAGTATTAATAGTTGTTATTGTGGTGATTGGCTACTTACTCATGGGGATTTATTATTCCTTAATTAATAATGTTAATGCCATCAACCAAGCGGCTGAGTATTTAGGTAGCGGTAACTTTTCTCAGGCGTTAAGGGTTAACGCGTCTGATGAACTTGGTGATATTGCTAAAAATTTCAGTCAAATGCAAAGAAAAATATGCCAATTACTGACCATCTTTAGTGATGACATTAGCAAATTACGCGCTTCGGCAAACAACATTCATCAACTCACCGATCATATGAAGCACAGTATTGCCCAGCAACAGCTAAACACACACTCCGTCGTGCGGTCTATCAATGAAGTTAGTGGCTCGGTACAGGTGATTTG
The DNA here is from genome assembly GCF_014077275.1 of Colwellia sp. BRX8-7. NCBI lineage: Bacteria > Pseudomonadati > Pseudomonadota > Gammaproteobacteria > Alteromonadales > Colwelliaceae > Colwellia > Colwellia sp. BRX8-7. The sequence goes on from NZ_JACGVP010000018.1 coordinate 15,947, forward strand.
CGACAGTACTGAAGCGACACTGCAATTAACGGAACAAACCAGCGAGCACGTTAATCAAGGTGGTCATATTATTAGTGACACGGCACAAGCCATTAATAATATTTCAGAAGAGGTTAATACGTCTGCAGGCCTTATTGATGAATTGGCAAAATATAGCCATGACATTGGTCAGTTTGTTAACGTCATAAAAGAAATAGCCGATCAAACCAATTTGTTGGCACTTAATGCGGCTATCGAAGCAGCACGTGCTGGAGAGCAGGGACGTGGTTTTGCTGTTGTTGCTGATGAGGTGAGAACGTTAGCCAGTCGAACTCAAGACTCTACAGCCGAAATTCAACGTATAATTGCCTTGTTACAATCAGGCACCAGTCGGTCTGTTGAAGCAATGCACCAAGGTGTTGCAATGGCTAAACAAGGTGTTGATAAAACAACACTCGTCAAAACCACTTTTACAGAGGTTACGCATAATGTTGAAGACATTGTTGGTGCGACCTTACAAATATCAACCGCCGTTAATCAGCAAGGTGTTATGGTAAAAGAAATGGCAGAAAATACCCAAAGTATTGCCCAAGACGCAGACTTAGTTATGCAATCAGCAAAAGATGCAGCCGGCGCAGGGGAAAATTTATTAACACTGGCTGACCACCTTACACAGCAACTGTCGCAATTTAAACTCGATGACTTATCGAAATAAAGTGACTGTTTGAACAAATAAGGTATTATTGCCCGTTAAACCAATGTGTTCATAAATTAAGTGGATTTCCTGAATGAATAAAGTATTAGCGGGTATTCCTCTTTTAGCTGAAAATATTACGGTGCTATCAAGCGCAAAACAATATGCTACCGCCTTAGTTCGATTAATTGAAAGTGCGCAATCACGTATTTATATAACGGCTTTATATTTACAAGATGATGCGGCTGGTCAGCAAGTGTTACATGCCCTATATCAAGCAAAGCAAACTAACCCTCATTTAGATATTAAAGTGTTTGTTGATTTTCATCGCGCGCAAAGGGGTCTAATTGGTGATAAATCAGGGCAAGGTAATCGCGATTTTTATCTTGAAGTAGCCTCACAATACAGTGAAAGTATTGCCGTGTACGGTGTGCCGGTTAAACGTAAAGAATTAATGGGCGTTTGGCACTTTAAAGGCATGATTTTTGATAATACTTTACTTTATACGGGGGCGAGTATTAATGATATCTATTTGCACCAAGCTGAAAAATATCGTTTAGACCGTTATTACCAAATTCAATCACCGGCGTTGTGTGAAAGTTTTTGTCAATTCCTTCAACAAACCTTTGTTAAGAGTGAATTCTCGCCGCAATTAAATGTGGCAACTTTACCTAATAAATTACAAATAAAAAATACAATATCTAAGCTAAAAGCGCTATTAAAAACGGTACGTTTTAACTTCTATGCCCAAAAACCTGAATCTTTAGCAGGTGAATTATCTGTTGTGCCGCTGATTGGTTTTGGCCGGAGAAAAAATCAACTTAATCAACAGATCCGCGAAACGATTCGTTTATCAAAGAAAAATTTACTGATTTTTACCCCTTATTTTAATTTACCGAAGCCGGTTATGCGAGATTTACGTTCAGCGCTAAAGCGTGGCGTTGAAGTGACTATTATTATTGGCGATAAAAAAGCCAATGATTTTTTTATTGCGGATGAAGATAAATTTTCAACAATAGGTATTATTCCTTATATTTATGAAACCTTATTAAAGGCATTTTTAAAAAGACAACAAAAATACATTGATAACAAGCTGCTGAAAGTGCGTTTATGGAAGCACGAAAGTAATAGTTTTCATTTAAAAGGCATAGTTGCTGACGAACGCTGGCATATTTTGACTGGTAATAATCTTAATCCACGGGCTTGGGGCTTAGATCTAGAAAATGGTTTATTAATTGACGATGCCAAGCAAAACTTATTACCTACGCTCACTGATGAACTGGCAGTTATTAATCAACATACGACATTAATTAGCAGTTACTTGCAACTCGAGTCACAAGATCAGTACCCAGAAAAACCTAAAAAACTGTTAAAAAAATTAAGAATGGCTCAAATAGACCGATTACTGAAACTATTTTTATAAGCAAATAGATAATAGCCGTTCACTTCAGCATGTCATAGGCATGATGAAGTGAAACGGGTATGTTTTTGTTAAGGTTGTGGGGTGTAAATTTTATCTGCGGGGTTAAATAGCATCCATGACGTTAACACATACTTATCTGATGACACCGGTACATTGCCTCTGTGGGTATGAGTAAAGCCACAAGGAGCAATAACCATAGTGCCAGCTTTTGGCTTAACACTTCTTTCTTGATAGAAAAAATCAGTTTCACCACCTTCTTCGACATCATTTAAATATATAAGAAAAAGCAAATTTCTGTGCAAGGCATTATTATCACCAAGCTGTGGAAATATTTCAGAATGCCAATAATTATAATTGCCTTTACCCTGTAAATATTTTTGGGCATTAATCGGGGCGAGCCTAAATAAATACTGTATTAAATTGACTAAATTAGGTCTACCTACCTCTTCAAAGTTATCAGCGGTTAGTTGTACGGGCTGCTTTGTCACAGGGTGCTGTACGGTTAAAGAAATACTGCTGATCAAGCTAAAGTAGTATTTGCTGACATACTCAGTGATATGAGTAATACAGGCTTGTAAAATGGTTTCCAGTGCCGGCTGAAATTCAGCATGCTGATTTAAATAAATATCCTGGCTAATTTTTTTACTAGTATCTACGCCGCCACCGGTACGTCCTTGGTTTTTATGCGGACTCCTTTCAAAATCATGAATGAATCTTTTACAAAACTCTGGAGAAAGGGCGTTAGGGTATAGTTCTATAAAGTCAGTCATAGTTTGATAAGCTTCAATAAATATTGATAATGAAAATACCATAGCAATAGCTTATATTCTATTAACTTCGCTTGTACACTTCAACACAATGAAAAAGTATGTAAAATAAGCTCACTTAAAATCTGTGGAAAATATTTATGTTCAGTGAAAAATTAATGCCAAGATTTAGCGATACCGATGCGCTAGGCCATATAAATAATACCTTGTTACCTGTGTGGTTTGAAGGAGCGAGAGATCCGGTCTTTCGGTTTTTTATGCCTACATTAGATACAAAAAATTGGCAGTTAATTCTGGCTAAAATTGATGTGGAATTCCATGCTCAACTTTACTATGGTGAAGAAATTGAAATCCGCACCTATATAGGTCGTATAGGTGGGTCATCGTTTACTGTTTACCAAGAAGCGTGGCAAAAAAATAAAAAGTGCGCGTCAGGAACTGCCGTTATGGTTCACTTTTGTTTTGAAAATCAATCGTCTTTAAAAATACCTGAGCAGATAAAAATAGAAATGAAGGCTCATCTTTTTCCAGAAGAATAATGTCGGTTTAAAATAATCAAAAAATAAACTTAAAAATGCACTGAAACTCAAAGAAATTTTTTACTCACAGTGATAGAATAATTGCCACTTTTTAAAATTGCATCGATAAATTATTTTATGTTTGTCGATAACGTAAATCAGTAAATAAAATATTTACGCACAAAGATAGGATTTTTTTCATGGCCGGTGTTAATAAAGTAATCATTTTAGGTAATTTAGGTAAAGACCCAGAAGTACGTTTTATGCCTAACGGTGGCGGCGTTGCTAATCTTACTATTGCAACTTCTGAAACCTGGAAAGATAAGCAAACTGGCGAGCAGAAAGAAAAAACAGAATGGCATCGTGTTGTTATGTTTGGAAAATTAGCTGAGATTGCTGGCGAATACCTTAAAAAAGGTTCGAAAGTATATATCGAAGGTTCATTACAAACGCGTAAGTGGGCAAACCAACAGGGCCAAGATCAGTACACCACTGAAATCGTTGTACAAGGCTTTAATGGCTCTATGCAAATGCTCGACTCACGTGGTCAAGGTTCTGGCGGTCAGTCAGCTGGCGGTTTCTCTGGTCAAGCTTCACAGCAGCAAGGTGGCTTTTCTGGGCAATCATCACAGCAGGCTCCGCAACAAGCACCACAGCAACAAGGTGGTTACTCTCAGCAAGCGCCACAACAAAGTCAACAACCTGCTTATGCACCAGCACAGCAACAAGGTGGCTTCAATGCACCACAGCAGCAAGGCGGTTATTCACAACAAGCACCACAGCAGCAAGGTGGTTTTGCAAATCAAGGACAACAAAAGCAATCAGCTCCTAAAGTTAACCCTCAAGAGCCAACGATTGATTTTGATGATGATATCCCGTTCTAACGAACAATCAGTCTTAAAGTGCCAATTTAGTCACTAGAACTCAATCAAACCCAACGTAACTGTTGGGTTTTTTGTCTTTAGTCTAAAATTTTTATTATTGTTGTAGAAGCTAAATAAAGATCGAAACAAATGTTGCAGTAAGCTTTATCTATTAAAAAAAACACTCTAAATAAAGTTGGAACCTGTCTTCAACTGCCATAATTGAACCTTAATAATTATTCGAAAAACATCATGAAATAACTGTGTTAACGTCTTCTGCGAGCGCTTAGTTGACATAACGAGTTGAAAAACTTAATGTCTTCTTAGAGCGAACAGCAGACAAAAAAACATTTCAATTGGAAGTAAAAATGATAGCGTTAGGTGACAGCGCAAGTTCGACTATTCAGATATCCCCTACATCAAAAATATCAATTGATGATTGGTTTCAAGCCGACATAGAAATAAAAGTAAATTGTTTTTCTGGAAAGATAAATGCTTTCTTTGAATCAGGTGATTTAACACGGTTCTACCACGACGTTATAAAGCTTAATAAAACACTAAAAGGTAAAGCCGAACTCTTGCCAAGAGAAGACCAATTCAAGCTATCCCTTATTGCAGATAATTTGGGGCATATTATTGTTAAAGGTCATGCTTACGAGCAAGCCTGTTATGGTAATTGTTTGAATTTCGAGTTCGAAATAGACCAGAGTTATTTATCAGAATTAATCGATTCTCTTGAAATCCACGTAAGAATTTGACGTTAATTAACTGAAAAGGTTAATGTCTGTATAGAGCGATAATCGGTCGTTGATTTCTGTTTTTAATTAATGAAAATTACAAGCCTGTCACCTCATAAAAAATCATAAAAAGTATAAATAGAAACTTACTATGTCATCAAAACTACGAGCATTAATTAAACAGCTTGATAAAGACCCTAGAAATTTAGATCTTATCAATGAAGTAGCTATGGGGTATTACCAAACCCCCGATATGATAACCAATGACGAAGATCTAAAGTTATTTAGGAAAGCTTACTTAATTGAAAAAACAGTAAAAACGACTAATAACCTAGCTTGGCTGCTTTATATCGAATATGGCAACACAGACCAAGCCATAACAATAATTGAAGAGTGTATTGCTATAAATCCCAATTCATACTTTCCTTACAACTTACTTGGATATATTTTGTTAGATGAAGAAAGGTTTGATGAGGCACTTTATTATCTATCGATCGCAGAAAATAAGTCTGAAGCAAGAGATGTTGTCAATAATATAGGTGTTGCATACTTTAAGCTTGGTAACTATGAACAAGCCCATAAGTATTTTAAGAAAGGCTCACTTCTACAAGATGTTGAAAATAGATCTTTATACAATTTGGCGGTTACGGCACTTGCGCTTCAAAATATTGAGGAGACAGAAGAACTGCTAGTGTCCCTCAAGGGCAACCTACAAAACGAATTTATAGATCCTGTTTGTAATTATGAAATCGCCTCTATTTATGTAGCTTTAAATCAATATGAAGAAGCAAGTAACTTAACAATCGAATTAGGTCTTAATGGCATAGACTTAGCTGATTGGCCTGAGTTAGCTTATTCACTGTTTAGATCTCACCAGACACTATTTGATAAAACAATTTCTGAATTAATTGCTGAAAGAGAAGAGTGGATCGTAGAGCTAGAATCTGAACATGAGGATTGGGAGGATTATTCTTCTTCTGAGAAGCTAGAAAGAATTGAAGAATTTCGTACAGAGATATTGATTAGGCGAAACTTAAAGTCTAGTTTTGAGAAAATAAAACCAGAGACCAAATTGGAAACTATAAACGAATATTGTGGTTGTTTGTTATTCGATTGCAAACAACACAACAATCCTTTAAACGATCTCTAAGTGAATAATAATTAGTTGTCGAACGGCTGTTAATGGCAAAATGAGTAAATCAAAAGGAGGGAGGTTTGTTAGAGTTCATGCCTATTGAAAATTGGATAATAATGTTGGCCGTGATATTAATCTCGCTTTATCCAACGATCTTTAAAGGGAAAGTAGAAGTTGGAAAACTAAAGCCGAGAAAGCTCTTAGCCTTATTTGGAGTTCTGACTGCTGGCTTTGCTCTCCTCATTCTGTATGGTTATTTTACAGGACGCTTTGATGGTGAAGAAAGTGCTGCTTGGCTAATCATATTAGAAATCTGCTTAGTTGGAGGAGCTATTGCTCTTTTCGGAGAAGGGTATTTGGTCAAAGGTAAGTATAATGACCAATACATCGAGTTCTATACACCTTGGTCTGGTCTCAAAAAAGAAAAATGGAGCAACTTAACCAAAGTAAATCACCGTGTATTAAATGCTTACTACGCACTGCGTTTTGATAATGGAACAACGATAAGAGTGAGTGATACCTTAGTAGGTGCTCCAGAATTAGTAGAGCACATAGATGCTCTAGGAATTAACATTGATTAAAATGAAATTTAGTCCGCTTTTGGCACTGACTTTACCTTAACTTACTGAAAAAGGTAAGTTCTATATAGAGCGAACAGCGGTCAGTCAATACATGTTGAATAGCAATAACAAAAAGGAATTTATATGATTCGGTTTATCATCACTTTACTGGTAATCCTTTCTCCGTACACACAGGCAAATGACGATTACCTAAAAGTCCTCAATCAATTCAAATCTGTTTGCTTAGAAAAACCCTACTCATCATGCACAAACATGCTAAAAGGAACAATTGAAGCGCAACAGTTATTAGCTAATACTTTGAAATTAATGGCTCTTAACAAAGAGTTTTCAACTTTGTATGTTTCCACATACGGTGAAGAAGCCTTTATTGAGTTCAACGATGCTTTTAAGTTCAACGCCTCTTCTATAGATTTAAGTGATTATAATTTAAAATCAACAAGTAACACGCAATTTACTTTAAAGGATGCTGAAGGGAATGCACTGAAATTTGAAAATACGAAACAAGGGTGGAGACTAAATGTTGATAAGTCCTTATCAGGTGTAGCAGTTAAAGAAGCCAAACAATTCATTGAATATTCTATTGGTGCACACTTATCATTAATTTCTAAAATAGAAACATCTCTTCCTGTAGAAGCTGTTTTCAAGTTAGGTGGTAGGTATTTTACTGTTGCTACATACGATTATTTTGACGAAAAAACTAAAATAAAATTAGATGAAGTTTTTGCATCGAAGAATATCGATGCCGCAAAACTAAGACAAGATATGCTTTACTTTTATCACCAACAAAACCAGTAAGCATTAGGCCGCTTTTGGCACTAAGCAGTCTTTAAAAGGCTGCTTTTTAGTTTCAGTATTTGGTCTTCTTTGTGGCAATAGCGGCGATGACCAAAATTAATTTACTGGGATTTTGTTAATCAGTTTTAACTAATTTGAATCTTCTTAGTCTGTTAAAACATAGCTGATTAGATGGAAAATTTTCATTACTTTGTTAGAAAGTTACCCAAAACTTTAGCTTATATGGCGCGCTGTTCAATGAGCTATCTAGAAAAACAGAGGGATATGCTCCGTTATCAGTAATGTCTAATGGGCATGTTTATGAGCTAAACGCTTTAAGTTATTGATGGCTTTTGACGATGTTGTGTATGCCAATACAATTTCTCGTGTGAGTTGTAAGCCGACTATTGGCCTAAAGACCACGTCACTGCGTTTAATAATTTCACTGTGTGCGGGTAAGAATGCGCAGCCTAAACCAGCATGTACCAAGCCAAGTGCATAATCTATGGTAGTGATTTTTGCTCGTACGTCGAGACTAATACCGGCGATCGCTAAAGTGTCTTGTAGATGATCCCAAGCACTGCAAGGCATTCGCTGAATAAAAGGTAAGCCATCTAACTGTTGAATTGTGACGGTATCTTCGAGGGCAAATATATGATCATAAGGAACGGCAAGTAAATAATCTTCATGCCACATGTCTATATACTGCTCATTTTCCTGTAATTCATCTTTTAGAATAATACGTGCATCAACATTTTCAGTATGTGGCACTAAAGTCAGTTCGACAGAAGGGTTTGCTGAGGTGAATTCTTTTAATAATAAGCTCATACGTTCAACACCTAAGCCGCGGGTAACGCCTAAGTTAAAAGGTTGCTTATGGGTTTTTTCTGAAAAAACGTTTTTTATTGCACCTGCTTGCCCTAACAGCTGTTTGGCCAATGGAAATAGTTTTTTACCTTGCTCTGAAGGCGTTACACCACGTGCATGGCGAATAAAAAGTTTCACTTTCAGTTGTTGTTCAAGTTGTGCTATTGCTGCAGATATTGAAGGCTGGGCAATAAAACACGCTTTTGCAGCAGCGCTAAAACTTTTTAACTCATAGACTGAAATAAAATAATTGAGTGATTTTAAATCCATAATAAACTTAGCCAACCTAGGTATAGCTTTAAACTATATCAGTTAAAGGAAAATAATGTTTTAACTTTGGCTAGTATTTGCTTATTATTTTTGCACTTAATTATTTCTCAGCTTAACAGGTAATTTCATGTCTCATTCAAGCAGTGCAAACCGTCCCTCATTTAAATGGCAAGATCCACTTTTATTGGAATCTTTATTGTCTGAAGAGGAGCGAATGATCCGTGACAGTGCGCATCAATATTGCCAAGAAAAACTAATGCCAAGAATATTAATGGCTAACCGAAATGAAGTGTTTGATGTTGAAATTATGCGCGAACTAGGTGCACTGGGCTTATTAGGCGCTACATTACCTGAAAAATATGGCTGTGCAGGCGTGAATTATGTTACTTACGGCTTAGTTGCACGAGAAGTTGAGCGTGTAGATAGTGGTTATCGAAGTGCGATGAGCGTGCAATCATCTTTAGTTATGCATCCAATCTATGCTTATGGTAGTGAAGAGCAACGGATGAAATATTTACCTAAACTAGCGTCTGGTGAATACATTGGTTGTTTTGGTTTAACTGAGCCTAATTCAGGCTCAGATCCAGGTAGCTTAACTACACATGCTACTGCGGTTGATGGCGGTTATCGCATTACGGGTAATAAAATGTGGATCACAAACTCTCCCGTGGCAGATATTTTTGTGGTTTGGGCCAAACTTGATGGAGTGATTCGTGGTTTTGTTTTAGAAAAAGGCATGGAAGGTTTAAGTGCACCAAAAATTGAAGGTAAATTTTCATTACGAGCATCCATTACCGGTGAAATCGTTATGGATAACGTTTTTGTACCTAGCGATAATATTTTACCAAATGTTAAAGGTTTATCAGGCCCATTTGGTTGTTTGAACAAAGCACGCTATGGCATTGCTTGGGGCGCTTTAGGCGCTGCAGAATTTTGTTGGCATGGTGCTCGTCAATACACACTAGACCGTGAACAATTTGGTCGTCCTTTGGCGGCAACACAGTTAATTCAGAAAAAATTAGCCGATATGCAAACCGATATCACCACGGGATTATTAGCTTGCTTACAAGTGGGTCGTTTAATGGATTCGGATCAATTAGCACCAGAAGCTATATCGCTGATTAAACGTAATTCATGTGGTAAAGCATTAGAAATTGCTCGCATGGCTCGTGATATGCACGGTGGTAACGGTATTGCTGATGAGTTTCATATTATTCGTCATATGATGAACCTTGAAGCGGTTAATACTTATGAGGGTACACATGATGTGCATGCCCTGATACTAGGTAGAGCACAAACTGGTTTACAAGCATTTTACTAAAACACTGAATAAGGCGTATTTGATACGCCTTTTATTTACGCTTTTTTTGATGCTTTATGTAGCCCTATAGCATTAGTTTTAAACCACAATAATAATAATTCCCCGTGGAGATATCATGTCTGATCGTAATCAGCTGGTGAAAGAAAACTTTATTAACTTTGTACGCGCCCAAACTTTGCCTGAATCAACTTGTGCTTTAACTCCTAGTGATGTTGGATTAAGTTCAGCTGAAGTTATTGATCTATTTGAAACCCAAGTAATGAGTCGCCACCTTGATTTGCAATCACGTGTGATGCAGAAAAAAGGTCAAAGTTTTTATACTATTGGTAGCTCAGGTCATGAGGGTAATGCTGCTTATGCTAAGGCATTTCGTCCGACAGATATGGCATTTTTGCATTATCGCAGCGGTGCGTTTGTTATTCAGCGAAGTAAGCAAGTACCAGGACAAACGATTTTATATGACATGCTATTGTCATTTGCGGCATCAAAAGATGACCCTATCTCTGGCGGTCGTCATAAAGTGCTTGGTAGTAAAGCGCTCTCTATTCCACCACAAACAAGTACCATAGCGTCGCATTTGCCTAAAGCGATGGGCGCTGCATATAGCATTCCGTTAGCAAAACGTTTAGCGCATAAAGGTGAGATCCCAGACGATGGCGTCATTATTTGTAACTTTGGCGATGCTTCATCGAATCACTCCACTACACAAGGGGCAATTAACAGCACAGCTTGGGCGGCTTATCAGTCTATACCTATGCCAATTGTTTTTGTCTGTGAAGATAATGGTATTGGTATTTCAACGGCTACACCAGAAGGCTGGATCGCCGCTAATTATGAAAATAGAGCCGGCTTAACTTACCTCTATTGTGATGGCTTAAATATTTTAGATACCTATAAAACCGCAAAAGAAGCAGAGCGAATTGCTCGAGAATTGCGTAAACCCGTGTTTTTACATATCCGCACTGTGCGTATTTTGGGGCATGCGGGCTCTGATGCTGAGTTTGTTTACCGTGATATGGCTGACATTACTGCAACAGAGTTTCAAGATCCTTTATTACACACCGCGCGCATTATCTTAGAAAACAATATTTTAACGACTGAAGAGCTAATCGATATTTATCAAGACGTTGAAAAGCGCATTGAGGTTATTGCTGAAAATGCCGCTAGCAAGGAAAAACTGACCAGTGCTGATGCCGTAATGGCAAGCATTATACCTAACGTTACTAAAGCACGAAGCTCGGTGTTAGTTAGCGATAAAACTCGCGCAGAAATTTTTAAACATGAGAAACATAACCTACCTAAAAAACAGCATTTAGCAAAATTGATTAACTGGGCATTGATGGACTTGATGGCTGAATATCCCAGTATTGTTATGTGCGGTGAAGATATTGGCAAAAAAGGCGGCGTTTATAACGTTACGGCAAAGTTATGTGAACGTTTTGGCAAAAGCCGGGTGATTAATACCTTGTTAGATGAGCAAACGATTTTAGGTACCGCTATTGGTTTGGCGCACAACGGTTTTTTACCTATCCCTGAAATTCAATTTTTAGCTTATGTGCACAACGCTGAAGATCAAATTCGTGGCGAAGCGGCGACATTACCGTTTTTCTCAAATGGGCAATTTACTAATCCCATGGTGATCCGCATTGCGGGTTTGGCCTACCAAAAAGGTTTTGGTGGTCATTTTCATAATGATAACTCTTTTGCCGTTTTTCGCGATATTCCAGGATTAATCATCGCTTGTCCGTCAAATGGTGCCGATGCAGTTGAAATGATGCGCGCTAGTGTGCGTTTAGCGCAAGAGCAACAACGTATGGTGATATTTTTAGAGCCAATAGCGTTGTACATGGCGAAAGACCTACACCAAGAAGGTGATGGTTTATGGACCTTTGAATATCAGCCTCCTGAATTGGCAGACAGCAGTATCGATTTAGGCGTTAAGGTTGCTGGCTCAGGTAAAAAACTGTGTATTTTAACGTATGGCAATGGCAATTACTTATCGCGCCAAGCACAAGCAAAATTAGCAGCGCAGGGAATTGATGCACGTGTTGTTGATTTACGTTGGTTAGCACCATTAGATGAAAAAGGTATTTTGGCGCAAGTGAATGATTGTGAGCATGTGCTTATTGTTGATGAATGTCGTCAAACGGGCTCAATTAGTGAAGCGCTAGTGACTTTAATTCATGAGAAAACAAGTGAATGTCCTAAAATAAAACGCGTTACCGCCAGTGATAGCTTTATTCCTCTAGGCGCTGCAGCCTATGAGGTATTACCATCGGTTAAGAATATTGTCGATGCTGCGAAGGAGATTTGCCAATGAGTTCGTCAATAAAAAATACCGATAAAGCACCAGTAAAAGCCATGAATAAGAAAAAGCAAAGAGCGGTAGTTATTTGCCCTGGCCGAGGTACCTACAATAAAGAAGAACTAGGATATTTACAGCGTTTGCATAGCGATAAAACCGAAATAGTTTCTCTAATTGATGATTTTCGCGACAGCCAAGGGCAAATGAAAGTTTCTGAACTTGATGGTATGGAAAATTACAGTATGCGTACCCATACTGCTGGTGAAAATGCTTCGGCACTTATTTATGCTTGTGCGTTATCAGATTATCAAGCCATTAATAAAGACGAGTTTGACATTGTCGCGGTTACTGGCAACTCCATGGGGTGGTATATAGCATTAGCGGTTGCTGGCGCATTAAAGCCCAAACAAGCTATTAAGCTAATTAATACCATGGGCTCGATGATGACAAAAGGTGTGATTGGCGGACAAATGATATATCCAATCATTAACGATGAGTGGAATATTGAGCGAGAGCAAGAACACAAGGTTATGCAATGGTTAGCACAAGCAAATCAACAAAGTGAATGTGAAGTTTATGTCTCGATTACTTTAGGTGGTTATATAGTATTTGGTGGTAACAAGGCCGGTTTGAAAGCGTTAGAAGCGTTACTACCTGTGGTGCAAGACCGTTATCCAATGAATTTATTTAACCATGCGGCTTTTCATACGCCGCTGCTAAGTGATGTTTCAAAGCGGGCGGTGGAACTATTGCCAGCACAACTGTTTAATGCCCCTGAAATACCGTTAATTGATGGCTTAGGGCAAGTGTGGCAACCTTATAGTTGCGATGTTGAGCAATTACATAACTACACGCTTAATACACAAGTGGTAGAACCTTATAACTTTTCAAAAGCGATCGAGGTAGCCATTAAAGAGTTTGCGCCCGATAAGCTTATTATTCTGGGCCCAGGTGCTACCTTAGGTGGCGCAGTAGCGCAGAGTTTGATCAGCCATCATTGGCTTAATTTACAAAGCAAAGCTAATTTTATATCGCAGCAAAAGGAAAACCCTTTTATACTCGCCATGGGATTAGCAGATCAACGTAAAAAGGTCGTATGATAAGTTTAAAATAACAACTAAACATTTTTGTATAAAATCAACTCAAGTTTCGGGATTCAAATACAATAAAACAATGATAATAAGACGATGATTTTAAATAAGTGATGTCTCAATGTGGTAAATACTTGTTAACTAGACAACGTAAAAAGCCAAAAGAGACATCGAATGAATTCTGCCACAAACATCTTAAACTTATCATCACTAACGGCTGATCTATTTGAACAAGCAAACCTTAAGTTTAACAATACTTTCAATTCAAGATGGAAGAGCACTGGCTTTAATATAATGTGACGTCAAGTTAAGTTTTGTTAGCGCTCAGGCAAACCTGCTGGTAACGTTGTTTATCTGTTGATGCTTTGACAAAAAGTAGATTCTGTTGGTATGTTTTCATTAGATGCTTTATAAAGTTTTCTGCAACAAAAAAGACGCCTTATCTGATCTATTCAAACGCGAACTGTCTGTTTCTTATTATGATTATATTTAATATTACAGTCAGGAAAGTCGGCATTGTTGATGTTAACTCCTGTTTATTCTTTAGGGCAACTACTAGCCATTAGCTGACGTTAGCTTTTGTTAGACCATGACCATATTTAGGTAATTTAAACCGAAATTAGTTACTCACATGTGAGGCAAGTTTAAGCTGAATGACAAATTAATGATCACTTTGCCCATATCGACTTCCACTAACAAAGGATAAAACTCCGTTAGTATGGATATGTTAAGTTTTAGTACCTTCTTTTATTCGAGATCTATTAGTATCAACGAATATCGTTTATTAATTAAAATCAACAGCTTGAACTTGTAGTCATACCAACGGATGACATATCAAGCCAAAGGATTACAAGTCAGTTGCTAGCTGGTGTTAAAATGTTGAATACACTGGGCTGTGGTGGTGCTTAGGTGTTGAAATACAACAATTACCACCAGAAGATTTTAATCAATTACACTCTATAAATACTTATTTTAACTGGTTTGTATTGATAATTTTGATGATTTACACCTAGTTTTTGTATGAGTTTAATCACCTAATACACTGTTCACAGTTAAACCGGCATAATTTTATGCTTGCTTTAATTATGCAATGTATTCAACTGAGCTATATGTGTCAGGTTATTTTACAGTTAAGGTATAGTTACTAGGCAATGTCTTTCTATTATATTGAAATAGTTAAATATTGTTAATATGGCGTGTTTTGTGCTTATGTAAAAAGACATAAGTGATGAAGTACCACTTTTAGAATTTACCTTTCAAAATTTTTTTGAAGGGATTAAAAGGAATAGAAATGAATATCAAATATTTAAAAGGCGCATTTGCTAGTTTAATATTGTGTATAAGTAGCCTGGCTAATGCTGGCTTAATTTCATACGAGTTAGAGGATATAGCTACATTTTCAAATTATAGGGATTATAATGTAGCACAAACATTCACTGGTAATGGCTTCGTAGGAATGTATGGTAATTCTTTTGCACATCTGTTTAGACTTGAAAATGATCAAAATCAAGCTCAAAACAACATCCAAATAGATATTTCTGGATTGCTAGGTAATTCTATAAATTCAGCTTATTTGAGTTTTAGACTAATGACTTCTGTCGATGGCCCCACAAACTTTAACATTGATGGTTATAACTCGGATGGTCGGTTGAGGCATCTACAAGGTTTCAATGATTCACAGTATGGACGTTCGTCTTATGTAACTGATGGTACCACTGCTATCCAATCTTTTGATATAACTTCTATATTAAATACAGCCCTATCTTCTAATGAGACGTGGTTAGGATTAAATGTATACAGAACCTCAGGGGATAGCCAATGGACATATACTCCAACCACAGGTGACGCCCGTGATTCAGCAATGTTGAGATTGAATGTTGACTATAATACAACAGAAGTTCCAGAGCCATCTACACTTGCTATTTTTGCATTAGGAATGATTGGGTTAGCATCACGTCGATTTAAGAAACAATCATAATTCTACTGATTCATAATCGAAATTAATTATCGACGACGGTATGCCTGAATAAACCCATGTAACCCAATGTTGTCGATAATCATCAAGAAGCATCTTCCAGTTTGGTAGATGCTTTTTTTGCTCATAAAGCTGTGTTATTCGACGTATGTGATTTTGTAATGTTCGTATTGAAACTGTAATCTTATCTTTGCCAAATTGGTAACCTAAGAAATCAAATCCATTTTTTATTCTTCCAATCGTGGTTTTATCAGGATGTTGTTTTAACTTTAGTTTTTCAAAGTGTTGATTCACTGTTTTTATGGCTTTACGTAACTTCCACCGTGTTGGTGATAATACGATAATGTCATCCATGTAACGTCGATATAATACGGGTTTATCTTCCATTTCTTTATCTAATTCATACAGGTAAAAACTCGATATCAAAGGGCTTAATGGACAACCCGATGATATACCTTGTTTTATATCTTTAAATAAACCACCAGATTCAACACTTCGTTTTAAGTATTGTGATAATAAGTTCATCACCATTTTATCTTTAATGTAAACCGATAACTTATCTAACAATATCTCATGATTAATTGATTCATAATACGATTTAACATCGGTTCGAAATACAAAAGTATTATTCGGTATTTCATCTTGTATTGAAGTTACCGTTTGTTTGCTACCACCATGCCCTTTTAAGTGTGTACACAGCTTAGATGAAGGTAAATAACGCTGTAACACCAGTGATAACAACTTCAACACCACACTATCGATTGAAGTCCATAAATGAATAACTTCACCTGAAGGTTTAGTTACCTTTTGTAAAGGTTGAAAATTGAATTTATTTAATATTAATTCATCAATAAGTTGTGGTTTAATTTTATTCCAATGAAAACGTACACCCCAAACATCACTGTTATCTGGAAAGTGTTTGCGTTGTTTACATAACCAACTAAACGATTCATTCAATTGGTCAGTATTTACCAGTTCATTTATCATCATCTATAATAATAATAAATCTCATTTTTATAACGGTAAATCACTACCATAGGATTAAGTATCCTTTGCTATGCCATGTGAATAAACACTTCTGACTATCGTCACTAAATAATTAGCACTACTTGAGTATGTTTTTTCTTTTTAACCCCCAAAATAATTCCTGTCGAGTTTCTGCTATGGTGGCTTTGTTCTCATTCAGATTTAATGACTCAATGACAGAAGTCATCATCAAAAGACTTATATTTTTATCTATGGCGGAACTTCCGCTTTCGTATCTTTGTTAACATTAAGGCAGTGATCATCAGAGAGTTCTTCAGCTAGCCATAAGCAGACGGTCAGGGGTGTCATCAAATTTCAGCGAGATGAGGTTATACGAATGAATGAGACTTGACTGACTTTGATTTGACTCTATTGAAATTGAGAATTCCTCCTTAAGTTATGTGTTTTCGGTATTTTTATCCAAGTAAAGTGTCAGAATTCTTTACTCTTTCTCATATTAAATAAATGTAACTTCAACTAACGTATTGTATTTTAGTTATAATTATATAACGGTATAAATAGTGCACTAATACACATAATAGACAGCGGTCTCTTCCTATTTTCTAATTCTAAGCGCTTCCCGTGTTGAGTTTTTTTGATCTGAAGTCCTTACCTCAGGAATAAATTGTCCTCTTATGGGCATGTCAATTAACGTGATATGGAAATACCAAATGAAATTTAAATTTTTAAAATCAAGCTTGACTGGATCGCTTTTGGCTGCCACTTGTTTAGTTAATGTTGCAAATGCAGGGTTGATTTTTACTAATACATCAAACATCACATTAAGTGCTAGTCAGGTTGAATCAGGTGGGGATACTACAGCAAATCAGGATGTCGCAGGCGGTTTAGGTGGCACGCTTTTGGCTTATACGGCTACGGCACCAAACGGCACTTGCTGTGGAACAAACTATACTCTTTCTAATTTAAATGACGGTGATATTGGCACCGGTATTACAAGCGATGGCAGGTATGCGTTACCTTATAATGGCGATCTTCGCTTGGCATTCGGTGCAGACTCTATATTAGATGGAATCGCTATTTATAATGGTTACGGCAATCGTGACAATGGTACTTATACGCTTCTTGACGATACGGGGGCAACCCTTGGTGCTTGGAATGTCAACGCGACTGGCGGAGGTGGAAATAATGGCGTTGATTCATTCTGGCTATCATTTAACACGCCAGTCACTAGCTCTTACCTTACGCTAAGAGCAACAAACATTGAGAACAACACGGCAAGTTACCGTGAGATACAGGTATTTTCGAGCTCAGTGGCTGTGTCTGAACCTTCTACCCTTGCTATTTTTGCATTGGGCGTAATGGGGTTAGTATCACGTCGATTTAAGAAACAAGCTTAATCTAGTTTTTTAATATTTGATTCTAGAAAACATTAATTGTTATGATTGGTGTTTTTTTGTATCTGATAATAGTAAAAATATTCGACACCTATTGATTCTTTAACAATGATTTTTATTAAAATCACCACCATAGGATTAAGTATCCTTTGTTATGCCATGAGAATAAACACTTCTGACTATCGTCACTAAATAATTAGCACTACTTGAGTATGTTTTCTCTTTTTAACCCCCAAAATAATTCCTGTTGGGTTTCTGCTATGGTGGCTTTGTTCTCATTCAGATTTAATGACTCAATGACAGAAGTCATCATCAAAAGACTTATATTTTTATCTATGGCGGAACTTCCGCTATCGTATCAAAGAGATCGTTACGAAGGATGATTTTTATTCGTAAATTTAGACCGCTTTGTGGCAGATACTGCGCTTAAACTTAATAATTCCAGTTTCCGATTGTATTTAACGGTTTCCATCTTTATTCCATTTCTACAATTGCCCTCGATCTATGAAGATAATAAATAAGTAAAGAGATGAGTTATAAAATGGTTGGTTTTATTATAAATAGATAAAAATATATGCTCGATTGTTAAAGTAAATCAAAGTTTTATTATGATAATAATTTACACTTTAATGACTTTTAACTATCGGGTTCATGAACACAATGTTTTCTACACTATCATTGGCAGTAAAGATTAATGCTGCATTAGTACTTATCGCAATAGCGTTCTTAAGTACCACAGTCATATTCTTTTATTATGATGAAAAAGAGCTCAGTGAAAATTTTGTTGAACGTAACCTAGAAAGTTTAGCTCTTAATTATTTTGACTCTGTGAATACTATGATGTTAACCGGGACAATAGTAAATCGTCAGTTAATACAAAATAAAATACAGAGCCAAGATGAAATTGTTGAGGCACGTATTATTCGAGCGCCTGCTTTAACGGCTATTTTTGGTGACGGTTTTGCTGATCAAAAAGCGGTCGGTAATTTTGAACAACAAGGTATAAACGGCACTAAAGCGTTTGATGTTTTTGAACGTGACGGTAAGCGAATGATGAGTTTTATTTCGCCTATTCGTGCCAGTTCAGATTACCGTGGCACTAACTGTTTAACCTGTCATCAAGTCAAAGAAAATGAAATATTAGGCGCGGTAAAGGTGACCTATGATCTGACTAAAGTTGACCAGCAAATTATGAGTTCTATAACTCAAGCAGCGATCCTACAGTTAGTTATCACTGTTGTTAGCTTTTGGTTATTAAGTTTAACCATAAAAAAATTGATTTTTAGTCGCCTCAAACGACTTAGAAAAACCATTAACGATGTAGAACATAATTTAGATTTGAACAAAGAAATCAAAGTACATCATGATGATGAATTAGGTGCAGTTAGTGTGGCATTGAATAGCATGATGCAAAAATTTAGAACAAGTTTTTTATCCATCTCATCAACAACAGACAAATTAATTGATTCAGCAAAAAGTGTTGATGAAATATCGAATTTAATGCGTGCGGCTGTGCTTGAACAAAAGAACGGCACCGACTCTGTAGCCGCTGCAATTAATGAACTAGATACATCTGCGAGTGAAGTACATCGTAATACTCAAACCGCCGCTGAGAATTCACTGTCGGTAAGAGAAAAAGCAACGCAAGGCTTGGAATTAGTTGAAAATGCTAAAGATGGCATTGGTTTATTGCGTGATAAGGTAATTGATAATACCTCTATGATAGCTGCATTAAGCGATAAAACTCATGAAGTAGGAGGTGTTTTAGACGTAATAACCAGTATTGCCGAACAAACCAATTTATTGGCATTGAATGCCGCTATTGAAGCAGCAAGAGCCGGAGAGCAAGGGCGAGGCTTTGCAGTGGTTGCCGATGAAGTGCGCTCATTAGCCACGCGTACCAGAGAGTCTATTGACCAAATCCAGTTAACGATTAGGGGATTACAAGTCGATGCCAGTAATGCGGTTAACTCTATGAATGATGTTAGTCAGCAGGCAAATGAAAAGGCAGAAGATGTAACGAATGTAGCCAGTTTATTAGTGGAAATAACGTCGCAAATAACAGAGCTTGATGATTTAAACACACAAATTGCTAGTGCAGCACAGCAACAAAATTTAGCGGCTGACGAAATTAATGTCAATGTTGTCAATATTAGTGACGTTGCAGAAAAATCAAGTAAAGATGCGATACGTGGTAAAGAGATAAGTGAACAGTTACTCGAGTTAGCTTACGAGCTTAATCAGCAATTATCACAATTTAAAATGTAATATTTAGCCGTTATATTTAACAAAAAATGGCGGTGTTTAATTATGATCAACGTGTTGTTTTATTATACGGTTATTGATCATTGAGGAGAGTTCTACGATGTCAGCACATAAAAATGGCGAAAATTGCACAAGCAAAGAAAAACTACAGAGTTAACACAAACTAAAAAAGGTTTTTTACAAAAATTGGCTAAGGTTACTGGCATTATTTGTTTTATGCTTGCCGTGGTTTTTGGCGGAGTTTTAACGTTTTCAGAGAACAATGATGAGGTGTTTCGAGCGACGATAGGGGCAACAACATTCTTCTTTTTTATGGTCTCACTTGTATTATCGACGATTGCAAATACTAACTTACCCAATTTGAAGGTTGGCGATTAACCTCTTGAAATAAATATTTATTATCGAATAAAAAGCCTCTTTAAAAAAGAGGCTTTTTATTTTCTGTAATGGGGCGCCTTAGTGATTAATAATAGGCGTCAGTATTATTATGTGCTTGAGGGTCTTCTATAATTTCTTCGAAGTCCACTTCAAAGCTATTGTTTTCTTCTGTATTTGCCATATAAATAGTGCGCGTTGAACCGTCAATCCAGGTGACTGTACCACTACCTTTTTTACTACCGCATTTCATACCAATATGAATATCATGAAATTCCATTGAACCTCCTCGCCTAAATTGCTGTGTTGACATTGATAAATAAACCCTACGTTACTTAGATTTACAATAGATTATTTAGTTCAATTAATCTGCTAAATGAGTATGTTTACTTAAACAGGTAATATTTTATTATAAAGATAAAGTTACTTAGGTCTAGAGTGAATTAGGCAAAAAACTCACAGCCAAGTACTGTTGACTTTCTAGCCCCTGTTACTGCTGGGATATTTCCATAGATTTTTTTGTCATAAGCGAATGCGAGCCAAGCAAATGCCATTGCTTCAAGTGCGTTATTATTCAGCTTTAGTGAATGTATCTTATGAACATTAAAGTTTTTAAGCTCTTGCTTTATAAGCTTATAACAAAAATTATTATCGATTCCTCCTCCGCATAAATATACATCTGCTGAATTTGATGTTTTTTTAATGTCGGCGGCTATAGAACAAGCAGTTAAGGCGGTGAGGGTTGCTTGTACGTCGACAGCGCTTATTTGTAATGGGGTGAGAAAGGGCGCTAACCATTGCAAGGTAAAATATTCACGGCCAGTACTTTTGGGTGCTGATAACAAAAAGTAGTCATCAGTTAATAACTGTATTAATAGTGTTTGGTTAATCGTTCCAGAGCTTCCCCAGTCGCCATTATTGTCAAATCTCTTTCCTGAGTGTTCAAAGCACCATGCATCTAAAAGAGCGTTCCCTGGGCCGGTATCAAAGCCTAATACAGTTTTTGACGAGTTTTTTTTAGGCAAAAAAGTGATATTAGCTATGCCACCTATATTCACTAAAAAGGTTTCTTTTTCAGTGGCAGGTAATAAAAATTGGTGAAATGCAGGGACTAAAGGAGCACCTTGTCCACCTAAGGCAATATCTTTTGTTCTAAAGTCACCAATAACTCTAATGCCGGTTAATACCGCTAACGTTTGATTGCAGCCTATTTGTAAAGTAAAAGGCGCTTCAATAGCAGAGCTTTGAGTTGGGCGATGTCGAATGGTTTGACCGTGATTACCAATAGCAATAATATCAGCAGCTACTAAGTTTTCTTTGTCTAATAGTGTACTTATTGCCTCACTAAATTGATGGGCAAGAGTAATATCAAGTGAAAAGGCTCTGTCTATTTCGTTATGATTGGGTAGATAAAGCTCAGTGATTTTTTGTCGAGTGACATTGTCATATGCTTGATAATAACTAGCAACTAGTTCGGCACTTCCACTAGTAAAGTCAACAAGGGCTAAGTCAATGCCATCGGCACTAGTGCCAGACATTAACCCAATATAAAACGTAGCTTTTGTCATTTATACTCGCTAATTATTATTGGGCTAAAGAGGGTTAATGCGTCTGCATCGCCAACAAAGCTTGTCTAGAGCCTGAAAGTTCCATTAAGCGTTGGCTTGATAATACAGAAAACTCAGCAGCATATTTCTTATTAATGGGTTTAGCATCAGGTAACTTTACCGTTCTTGGATTACGGTGTACGCCATTAAGTAAAAATTCATAATGTAAATGTGATGCTTCTGACATGCCAGTTGAGCCGACATAACCAATAACGTCACCTTGCTTTACCCGTTGCCCTTTTTTAACATTTCGTTTTGAAAAGTGTAAATATTTAGTCTCAATGCCATTACCATGCTGAATAAATACGTAATTACCATTATATTTGTTATAGGTTGAATGGGTCACTTTCCCATTACCTGCAGCTACAACAGGTGTACCTTTATTTGCACGGTAATCAGTACCACGATGAGCTTTCCAGCGCTTTTGAATAGGATGAAAGCGCTTTGGTTTGAAATTTGAACTAATATACCTAAAGTTTACCGGCGCACGTAAAAAAGCTTTGCGCATACTTCTGCCATCAGGAGAATAATATTCGCCGTCTGTAAAGCGAATGGCTTGAAAAGGATCATCTTTATTAATAAATTCAGCGGCAAGAATCTTACCTGTACCTATATGATCGCCATCGACATATCGATTTTCAAAAACAACATGAAAACTATCCCCTTCACGAATATCTAAGGCAAAATCGATATCCCAACCAAAAATATTAGCAAGGTTAATTATTTGTGCATCGTTTAAACCTGATTCAATACCAGCATTCCAAAAATTACTTTTTATAACACCGTGGGCAATAGTTTCTCGAATTTCTACCGTTTTGGTTTCTTTACTTGATTGGTAACTGCCATCATCAATTAGTTTTACATATAAGGTTTCTGTTTTTGATAAAGGGTAGGTCAGTACTGCTAGCTCTCCTGCTGCGTTTTGGCCTATATGAAAGACATCACCAACATTAATTTTTTTCAATAATTTACTGTAGTCACCTTTTGCTGAGCTCACGTCGTATGTTGTTCTCGCGCTATAGCCAAGGCGTTTAAATACTTTGGCAAGAGAGTCACCACTGCGTACTTTTGCTTTTTTCCAGGTTAGTATCTCTTCTTCACTGTTAATAGGTGCCGTTATATTTTCTTTATTTATTGATGATTCGATATTGCTAGCAGGCGTGGCTAAGGAGATATCTTCAACTTCAACTTCAGGTAAAGCTAATGCGTAACGTTTACCTATTTCTAGTGACGTATCTGTCAATTGACGACTGGCTGTTGCCTTTTCCGAAGGAATAAGGAGTAACAACAACACAATTATGCTGAATGAGCTAATAATTACCCTATGCGGTTTTGGTAACTGTAAATAGAATTTTTTTATGTTTTTCAACAGACTACAACCTAATTTCATGTGTCTTAATACGATAGCTATCGTTTACTATATCAAAAAATAGCCTTGAGTAAAATTTAATTACCGTAAAGGTGAGTGATCTCGGGGACTCAGCGGCACTTCTTCCTTGAAAAACAAGCTGCAATAATTAAAAAATAGAACAATTGCCCTAAATATTAACTTAAGGCTTTTCACCCAAGGCATTATTGCAGTAGAATCGAGCAATAAATTATGATTATATTTTTTGGAGCTAAGTCGATGACTGATGTCAGCCAAGCGTTTGCTGAAATTAAGCGTGGTGCAGAAGAAATTTTGCTAGAGAGTGAATTACTAGAAAAATTAAAAACGGGAAAGCCACTAAAAATTAAAGCAGGGTTTGACCCTACAGCACCAGACTTACATCTAGGTCATACGGTATTAATTAATAAGTTGCGTCAGTTTCAACAACTTGGCCATGAAGTTATTTTCTTAATTGGCGACTTCACTGGCATGATAGGTGATCCAACCGGTAAAAATGTTACGCGTAAAGCGTTAACAAGAGAAGACGTGCTGGCAAATGCTGAAACTTATAAAGAACAAGTTTTTAAAATTCTAGACCCAGCTAAAACAACGGTTGCTTTTAACTCTACCTGGATGGATAAGTTAGGCGCTGCTGGTATGTTAAAACTGGCATCTCGTCAGACGGTTGCCCGTATGATGGAACGTGATGATTTCAAAAAACGTTACACCAGCGGTCAATCTATTGCCATTCATGAGTTTATGTATCCTCTCGTTCAGGGCTGGGATTCTGTAGCCTTAGAGGCTGATGTTGAGCTAGGTGGCACTGATCAGAAATTTAATTTGTTAATGGGGCGCGAATTACAAAAATCAGAGGGGCAACGACCGCAAACCGTCTTAATGATGCCTCTTTTAGAGGGGTTAGACGGTGTACAGAAAATGTCTAAGTCGCTTAATAACTATATTGGTATAACGGATAGCCCAACAGAAATGTTTGGTAAAATAATGTCTATTTCTGATGTATTGATGTGGCGCTATTATGAACTGTTGAGTTTTAAGCCAATGGAAGAAATTGCTGGCTATAAAACAAAAATTGCTGAAGGAATGAATCCTCGCGATGTAAAAATCGATTTAGCCAAAGAGTTAATTGCTCGTTTTCATGATGATGAAGCGGCTGATGCGGCACATCAAGAATTTATTAATCGTTTTCAAAAAGGCGCAATGCCTGATGAAATTGAGGATAA
The DNA here is from genome assembly GCF_014077275.1 of Colwellia sp. BRX8-7. Lineage (NCBI taxonomy): Bacteria > Pseudomonadati > Pseudomonadota > Gammaproteobacteria > Alteromonadales > Colwelliaceae > Colwellia > Colwellia sp. BRX8-7. The sequence continues at coordinate 40,485 of NZ_JACGVP010000018.1, forward strand.
ATTAGTTCAGATAGCCGATGACAGTGGAGACATCGCTATTGCTAACCTACTAAAAGAAGCGGGCTTAGTAGCGAGTACTTCAGATGCCATGCGAATGATTAAGCAAGGGGCGGCTAAAATTGAAGGTGAAAAAATTACCGACAGCAAGTTACGTATTGCTTCGGGGACTACGGCTATTTACCAAGTTGGCAAACGTAAATTTGCTAAAGTAACAGTAAAATAACCTCACATATTTATAACCTATGTATAAGCCAGTATTTATTACTGGCTTTTTTATCAGTGCATTAAAGAGTCAGGTGTTTTACGCTAAAATCATAATGACTTTTATTTATTATCTCAGTAATAAAATCCAGCATAATTGCTTAATAATTATTCGTCAATTTTTTTTACACTAACGCTAAATCTAGTCGTAAGTACAGAATGCTTTATCTCCAGTTCTTTGTTAAATAACAACATTTTAATCTTGGAATAATTTGTGCTTAATTTAAGTGTCGAGTTAAGGTTGTTAACCGATAAATCCCACTCATTAAAGTTGTCGAGTTGTTATTTTGTTGAACCAAATATTAAATACAGTATTGAGCCGCACTATGGAAAATAAACCCGAGAGAAATAATTTAATCGAACGGCGACAATATTTTGATGACAGTGAGTTTGAATCTGATAATAATTGGAAAAAATTAACGTTAGCTCAACGTTTTGCTGCACTAAGTTTAACTAAATATGGCTATGAACTCCGCTTCACTCGGTTTACATCGAGTGGCAGTACTGCTGTTCTTGTCTTAAAAAATGGTACACCAGCAACTATAAGCGAAGATGGCGACATTAATACTACACCAGATATCAATATACGATAGTGATACTAGTTGTCGACTTTATCTGCTGCCAGTAGAGTTCTGCTTCTAAACTAACTTCTATTCTGCATTGCTAGTATTGCTAGTATTGCTAGTATTGCCGGTATTGCCGGTATTGCGAGTAATGGCACCATTGCTGCCATTGATACCATAACCACCATCGTCATTATTATCCGCTGCCAGTAGAGTTCTGCCCCTAAACTAACCTCGATTATCGATTACCTAAATTGAAACACCACCGTTATCACTCTACAGCCACTGCAGATATTTTACGACGCTAGTTGTTACCTTTCCTGATACTAATGTTGCTTTAACCCTATATTTTGGAGGGTTATTTTTCTTTTGTTTATTGATCTACATCAGATCACTGTTTAACCGTGAGCGTACTATATGCGACATATTGTCGCAGTAGTACCTTTAGGTTTACTGAATTAAAATTAAATAAAAGAATGTTAAGTCATGGCTAAGAATAGAGTAAAGACATCTAAAATTAACCGTTTGCTATTAATGCTTTCGATATTTTTATCTGTAGTAATGCCTGTACAAGCTTTGTTTGTTAGCCCGCCTAAAGACCCTATTCCACTTATCCATGAAATATTCCCAGAAGCAACATCAATATCAGATAAGCAAGGTGAACCGTTAATTTGGACCATATATAAAGACAAAGACATTATTGGCTATGCTTTTGAAACAAACGACTTAGCTAAAATGCCAGCTTATTCTGGTGAGCCAGTCAATATGTTAGTCGCCATTAGCCCAGCAGGTGTTTATTTGGGAGCTAAAGTTCTAGAGCATCATGAACCTATTATTCTTGCTGGCATCCCTGAAAGTAAACTGTATGAATTTGCTGATCAATATAATGGTTTAAACGTAAGTGACAGATTAAAGGTCGGTGGCAATAACAAGGAAGGCGTTATTCATATCGATGGGCTTTCTGGTGCAACTGTTACTGTCATGGTGATGAATGTAGCAATTACTAAAGCGGCAACAAAAGTCGCTCGTTCTTTAGGTATTATTAAAGCTAGCCAAGACATTATTCAACCTATGTCCAGAATATACCCAGATGTCTATCAAAAGCTTGATTGGCAAGGACTCCTTGGTGACGGCTCCATTCGAAAATTAGCCTTAAATAGAAAAATAGTTGATGAAGCGTTTGCGGGGACTAGAGTTGAGCATGTTGATGAAGCAAGTGCAGAGCAGAAACAACAGCTGTTTGCTGAAATTTACTTTGCTCAGGCTGATATCCCAACGGTGGGTCGTAACTTATTAGGAGATAGTGAATATCAATGGTTAATGGCAAGCCTTAAAGAGGGTGAACATGCCATTATTATGCTGGGAAATGGCTATTCTTATAAAGGGTCGGGTTATGTGCGTGGCGGTATTTTTGATCGTATTCAAATACTACAAAATAACGAAGCCTTTGCCTTTCGTGATTTAGATCATAACCGTGTTACTGATCTTTATATTGCTGGCGCACCTAGATTTAAAGAAATGTCATTATTTATTGTCCGTGCCGAGCACCAGTTTAACCCCGGTGTTGATTGGCAGGTGGAGTTACTTGTTCGCCGCCAATTAGGCGCAGTCGATAGCTTATTTACCTCTTTTAAAGGCGATTATCACACATTAGATAAGTATGTTGACCGTCCAGCTCTTATTTATCCTGAGCCAGAGTTAACCTTGATTCAAGAAGTTTGGCAAGAGAAAGAAGCTGAAGTCATTATCTTGATTATTTTACTTGCTGTCGTTGTCATGAGTTTGTTTTTTCAAGATATATTGGTACGCCACCCAACTTTTATGCACAACTTCCGTCATTTGTTTTTGATTATTACTGTCGTCTTTATTGGTTGGTCATGGGGTGGCCAGTTGTCTGTGGTCAATGTATTTACTTTCTTACAAGCCTTAATGTCTGATTTTTCGTGGGATTTATTCTTACTCGACCCGATTATATTTATTTTATGGGGAGCGGCAGCCGTTACCATGATTTTATGGGGCCGGGCGGTTTATTGTGGCTGGTTGTGCCCATTTGGCGCTTTACAAGAGTTGATGAATATCTTTGCTCGCTACATAAAAATACCACAATTTGAATTACCTTGGGCCGTGCATGAAAGATTATGGGCCATTAAATATCTGATTCTATTAGCACTTTTTGGTTTGTCGATGGAATCATTATCACTGGCTGAACATTTCGCTGAAGTTGAACCTTTTAAAACAACGTTCTTATTAAAGTTTGATCGAGAATGGCCATTTGTTTTATATGCATCAGTACTCTTGATTATCAATATCTTTAATCGCAAATTCTTTTGTCGTTATTTGTGCCCATTAGGCGCTGCATTATCAACCAGTAATAGTATTCGTTTATTTAGCTGGTTACGTCGTCGCCCTGAATGTGGTCAGCCTTGTAAAACCTGTGCTAAAGAGTGTGAAATTCAAGCGATAGACCCTAATGGCGTGATCAATATGCGCGAGTGTCACTATTGTCTCGACTGCCAAGTCACTTACTTTAACGATGAGAAATGTCCACCATTGAAAAAATTAGCACGCAAAAAAGCAAAGTATAAAGAAACAGAAATAGAAGCAGTAAATGTCGGTTAGCAAGTAAATAAAAGTATACAAGCAAGTGTTGGAATCAATATTAAAAAAATTAACCATAATGGAGAAAAGTAATGAGTAATGACGATAAAAGCTCTAATAACGTAGAGTTAGAGAACGAAGGTAGACGTAAGTTTTTTGGTAAAACAGCGATATTAGGTGCTGGTGTTGTTGCTGCTCCAATGACGGCAGCTATGTTTTCATCAATGGCACAAGCTCGTGCTAAAGATGCCGGCAGTGATCCGTTTGTTCATCCTGGTGATTTAGATGAGTATTATGGTTTTTGGTCAGGTGGTCAATCTGGTGAAGTACGTATTATGGGTATTCCATCAATGCGTGAGTTAATGCGTATTCCTGTCTTTAACATTGATAGTGCGACTGGTTGGGGCTTAACAAACGAGTCTAAACGTATTAAAGGCGATAGTGCCAATATTATGGTTGGCGATACGCATCACCCTCATATGAGTATGACTGACGGTCGTTATAACGGTAAATATGTTTTCATTAACGATAAATCAAATACACGTGTAGCACGCATTCGATGTGATGTGATGAAAACGGATAAAATGCTTACCGTTCCTAATACACAAGCAATTCACGGTTTACGTGTACAAAAAGTACCCTATACAAAATACATAGTATGTAATGGCGAGTTTGAGGTGCCAATTGTCAATGATGGTAAAGCCTCTTTAGAAGATGTAAGTACTTATCGTTCAATATATAACGTGATTGATGCGGAAACGATGGAAATGGCTTTCCAAGTCATCGTTGATGGTAACTTAGATAACACCGACGCTGATTATGATGGAAAATATTTTGCATCTACATGTTACAACTCAGAAATGGGGATGAGCTTGGGTGAAATGATCACATCTGAACGCGATCATGTTGTTGTATTTAGTCTAGCGCGTTGTGAAGCTGCAGTTAAGGCAGGTAAATTCAAAACTTATAATGGCAACAATGTACCTGTTTTAGATGGTCGTAAAGGCTCTCAATTAACGCGTTATATTCCGGTTCCTAAATCACCACATGGTTTGAACACGTCACCTAATGGTGAGTATTTCATCGCTAACGGTAAATTATCACCGACCGTTTCAATCATCTCAATTAAAAAATTAGATGCATTATTCGCTGATGAAATTAAACCACGTGATACGATTATTGCGGAACCAGAATTAGGTTTAGGCCCACTTCATACCGCATTTGATAACAAAGGTAATGCGTACACAACATTATTTCTTGATAGCCAAATTGCTAAGTGGAATGTTCAAGACGCTATTGATGCCCACAATGGTAAGAAAGTGAACTATATTCGTCAAAAACTAGATGTTCATTATCAACCCGGTCACAACCATACAACAATGGGAGAAACACGTGATGCTGATGGTAAATGGTTAGTCTCTTTATGTAAGTTTTCTAAAGACAGATTTTTACCTGTTGGTCCTTTACGTCCAGAAAACGATCAATTAATTGACATTTCAGGTGACGAAATGAAAATTGTTCATGATGGACCTGCATTTGCTGAACCACATGATTGTATGATGGTACACCGCACTAAAATGAAACCATTAAAATTGTGGCCTCGTACGGATCCAATGTTTGCAGAAACAATTGCTATAGCAAAACGTGATGGCGTAGATGTGTACTCTGAAAACAAAATTATTCGTGATGGTAAAAAAGTACGCGTTTACATGACCTCAATCGCGCCAACTTACGGTATGACTGAATTTAAAGTGAAGTTAGGTGATGAAGTGACTGTTATCGTCACTAACCTCGACCAAGTCGAAGATGTAACCCACGGTTTTTGTATGACTGATCACGGCGCGCAAATGGAAATTGGTCCACAAGCAACTGCTTCTATTACTTTTATGGCGAATAAACCCGGTGTTTATTGGTATTACTGTAATTGGTTCTGTCATGCATTACACATGGAAATGCGCGGTCGTATGTTGGTTGAAGCTTAGTATTAAGTTAAGTACATTTTAGTTTTAATAGACTTAACGTTTAACGAAGTTAATCCAGATCAAGGGCATATCATTAAAAGGTGATATGCTTTTTTTACTTACAAATATTATTGATTTTTGGTGGTTTTCTCTTGGTAAAATGCAAATCAGTGTTTATATTTATTAGTGTGTTTTGTCTTTTTATTAAGCCGCTTTGCGCTGAAAATATTAAGCTGACGCCACAAGATAATTTACAACAACAGCTTGATAAAGCCGTTGATGGTGATGTTGTTATTCTTACTCCCGGTCGTTATTTAGGCAACTTCATTATTGAACATTCGATTACACTTTCAGCCCAGCGTGATGATTTAGGCAAAGTGATTATTGATGCGCAAGGTGATGGTCATGCTTTGCTACTGAAAAACTCTAACATCACCATAAAAAATCTCACCATAGTTAATTGGGGAAGTAACCTTACTGAGCAACATTCTGCTATTTATTCTGAAAAAAAATCCAGCCATATAGTGATTAAAAACAACAAGCTTAAAGGTGATGGCTTTGGTATTTGGTTACAAAAAAGCGAACACATAAAAGTCCTTAATAATACTGTTGAAGGTAATTTGAGCTTACGCTCAGCCGATAGAGGTAACGGTATTCAGCTTTCTATCGTGAAACATGCTGAAGTCCGAGGAAATGAAATATTTAACACCCGTGATGGGCTTTATATTATTTCTAGTCAAGAGAATATTTTAGAAAATAATACTCTGCACGACTTACGCTATGGCATTCATTATATGTATTCATACGACAATTCGGTAATTAATAATTTTGCTTATAACACGCGAGCTGGCTATGCGCTAATGAGCTCTAGGCGATTAATTATCAGCGGGAATACAACGATAGACAGTGAAGATTATGGTTTTTTATTTAATTATATAACACAGTCAACTATCAGCAATAATATTGTTAAACGTGTTTGGACAAAGCCTGAAAATAAAGTATTAGGCCGTGATGGTAAAGGGCTCTTTGTTTATAATTCAGGTTATAACACTTTAAAAAACAATCTTGTCGAAGGCGCTGAAATAGGCATTCATTTAACGGCTGGTTCAGAAAATATTAAAATTTACGGTAACAGTTTTATTAATAACCCGACACAAGTTAAGTACGTTTCCAATAAAAAGCAAGAGTGGAGCTTAGCGGGTAAAGGTAATTACTGGAGTAATTACCTCGGTTGGGATATGAATAACGATAACATTGGCGATGTTATGTTTGAACCAAACGATGGTATCGACAAATTAGTTTGGCAATACCCAGAAATGAAAATGCTAATGGACAGCCCCGCGATTATTATTCTGCGATGGGTGCAACGTCAATTTCCAGTACTAAAACCACCCGGTGTGAAAGACAGTTTTCCGTTGATGTCCTCACCACATCACCGAAATACTGATGAAAATTTCTCAAGGGTACAAAAGATTAATGCAGAGGCACTAAAAACTGACACGGCAGATAATCAATCTTCTGTTGTGCAACGTGCAGAGCATTAAGGATATAAATTGATGAACACTACAGACAAAACACCTCTGGTTAAACTAACTAACGTGGGTAAAAAATATCCCAAATTAACAGCACTAGACTCTGTTGATATGCAACTTTCACAGGGAGAAGTCTTAGGACTTTTTGGTCATAATGGTGCGGGTAAAACCACCATGATGAAGCTTATTCTTGGCGTTATTACGCCAAGTCATGGCAATGTTAAAGTGATGGGGATGGCACCAGATTCTAAAGAAGCTTGGCACATGCGCGCTAAAATTGGTTATTTACCTGAAAATGTTAGTTTTTATGAGCAATTAACCGGTTTAGAAGTGCTTAGTTATTTTGCTAAACTTAAGGGCTTTGACAAAAAACATGCAATGGCTTTACTCGAGCAAGTTGGGGTTGCTCATGCCATGAAGCGGCAAGTTAAAACGTATTCAAAAGGAATGAGGCAACGTTTAGGGTTAGCACAGGCTTTTATCGGCAATCCAGCTCTGTTGTTGCTTGATGAACCCACTGTTGGCTTAGATCCTATGGCAACTGCTGATTTTTATAAAACGGTTGATGATCTAAAAAGCCAAGGAACCAGTGTTATTTTATGTTCACACGTTTTACCCGGTGTTGAACAACATATTGACCGAGCGATGATATTATCTTCCGGCAAAGTGCTTGCTATGGGCTCTTTAGAAGAGTTACGCCAAGCCGCCGCCTTGCCCGTCACCATCAAAGTTGAAGGTTTAAATGGTTCGCTTCAAGGCGATCCTAAATTGGCTAAATTTTTATTAGATAAAAATCATGGTGATTTACTGACGGTACCTGAGCAAGATAAATTAGCGACCTTGCGTCAGTTACTGAGTTATCAAGCGATTAAAGATGTCAGAGTTGATTCGGCCAATTTAGAGCAAGTTTATCAATTTTATTTATCACGCCATTTAGCTGACCATGTCGATAATAAAAATACCGCTAAGGAGCCCCGCTAATGAAACAAATATTAGCCGTTGCCAACAAAGAATTTCATGATGGTTTACGTAACCGTTGGCTAGTGTCAATTACTGTTATTTTTGCTATTTTGTCTATTGGTTTGACCTATTTTGGTGCTGCAGCGTCAGGGACAGTAGGCGTAACCTCTTTATCAACAACGATAGCGAGTCTGGCCAGTTTAGCGGTATTTCTTATTCCACTCATTGCATTACTGCTCAGTTACGACAGTTTTGTGGGTGAACAAGAAAGCGGTACCTTGTTATTATTGTTGACTTATCCCTTAAGTAAAAGCCAACTGTTATTAGGTAAGTTTTTAGGACAAGGCGGTATTATTGCACTTGCAACCCTTTTGGGCTTTGGCTCGTCGGCGCTAATCTTATATTATCAACTAAACGACAGTGCCGTTTTTAATGTTTTTGCTACCTTTATTGGGAGTGCTGTTTTATTAGGTTTAAGTTTTACCGCCATCGCTTATTTGATCAGTTTATCGGTAAGTGAAAAATCAAAAGCAGCGGGTTTTGCTTTAATTACTTGGTTTTTCTTTGCGTTAGTTTTTGATTTAGCGTTGCTGGCGTTATTGGTCAGTGTGGAACAAGGTATTAGCCAGCAGGGACTTACCCAATTAATGATGCTAAATCCAGCCGATATATTTAGATTAGTAAATCTTGCCGGCCTTGATAGTGGTGACGTTAATGGCGCTTTAGCGATTGCAATAAAATCGAGTCTGTCACAAGGGCAATTATTTAGCATTTTACTGGCATGGGTCATGGTACCTATCATTATTGCCATTTTTATTTTTAGGAAAAAAACACTCTAATGAATATTTTAAAGCCTAGCTTACCCCTTTTATTGATAACCCTATTGTTGGCAGCACTGCTGTCTGCGTGTTCTAAAAATGACGAGGTCGCCCAATCGTTACATGAAGCCGTGGCGATAGAAACAGCCGATGAATGTCATTTGTGTGGTATGTTAATTTCAAACTTTAGTGGTCCTAAAGGGGAATTATTTAGAAAGGGTCTTACTAAAGCGGAAGGCGATAGTGTGAAAAAGTTTTGCTCGACTCGCGATATGTTTAGCTTTTACTTAGACCCTGAGAATAAGCGAAATGTTACCACCATATTAGTACACGATATGAGTAAATCACCGTGGAAAACACCAAATGACCAATACTTTATTGATGCCCGCAACGCATGGTTTGTTGCTGGCTCAATTAAAACAGGTGCGATGGGTAAAACGCTGGCAAGTTTTAGTAAACAAAAAGATGCGCAAACCTTTGCAGCTGAATTTGGTGGTAAGGTCATTAATTTTACCCAAGTTGATTTATCTGTGTTGATGTAAGCTATTTACACAAAACGCTCTGCTGTTATTTTATTACTTGCGCAAATAGTTGTAATTTTTTTTCAGCAGGGTAGGCTAAAGTTATCCTTTTCATTATCTATGCCTTTTATTCTTGATTAAAAATAGCCAGCCAATATCTTTTCAGCTTATTTTTTTAATAACCTTGCTATGCTTTTCAGCACTAATGCTCTCAGGTTGTACATTATACCAACCGGCCATTTCAAAATATCAAACTAACTTTAATTTTTCAAAGGTAAGCAGCTACGCTTTTTATAAGCGTAACTCTGACTTTGGCCAGTTTCAAAATATTAGTTATACCACGCGTAACAGTATTGAATTAGCCATAGAGCAAGTATTAGATAAGAATGGTTTTATTTATAATACGCTAGATGATGCTGATATTGTGATTACTTATCATCTTGTTAATGAAAACACTAAGGAATTATTAACCTACAATAAAGGGGTGCTTTATTGTTCTCTTTGTTTGCGTGGCGGTGAAGCGCAAGCGGACAAAAAACAGTGGCAAACTAAACCGGGAAGTTTAATTATTGATGTACTCGACCCTGAAAAAAAACGTTCAGTTTGGCGAAGTGTTTACCCTTTGAAAATTAATGCTAAAACCGATAATAGTAGAGAGGCTCAATTGAAAATTTACCGGGCTATTGATGCGATGATAGATAAATATCCTCATTCTCGTGATGCAAGTAAAGCTAACAATGCTTAAATGGTTAACGATAACACTGATAGCCGTAGTGATTTTTATTACTATTTTATTAGGCTTGGGGTATTTATTAAAAGAACATGAAATAGCAACAACGCATTTAAAACATCAGCTTGATCAGGAAAGGGCTGCTCAAAAAAGCAAAGAAAAAAGAAATAAACACAAGCTTAACACGGTTATTGAAACCTCTCTTGTTAACGTTGCTGCCAAGACGAATACATTAACAAGTAAAACCTTTGTCTCGGTCAAACAAAAAATATTGCTAGAAAATTTAACCTGCTCATCAAAAAAACAATGTGTGTTAGTTAACATTACCTTTGGAGAGTTAACATGTGCCTTTGCTATTAATACCATTGGCGCCTCTTTATTAGCGAAAACAGCAGGTGAGTCGAGTTCAGTGGCAAGGTGTCCTCGCTACCCCGCAAAGAGTCAATTGAGTTGTCAGAATAATTTATGCAGCTACTCAAACATTAATAATTAACTCTCCTGTGGAGTTGAAGAAAATAGCGGTTTATAATGAAGTACTTTTTACCCAGATAATAACTTTTATGACCTTTCCAAATGATGAAACAGGCCAAATTTTGGCTGAAATGCAAGATGCTGGTATTGATTTGTCTATTATTCATCCCGTCGTGTTTTTTCAATTGTTCGAAAAAAAAGAACAAGCCCAAGCAATGGCTGATTATTTAGCAGAACATGCACCTGAAATGGAATTAGTCATTCATCCTGATGAAACACCTAATGTTTGGGATTTAGATTGTACTGTAAAAATGCTACCTTGCTACGATGCGATTGTCGCGCAAGAAGCACAACTTGAACAACTTGCTGCAAAGTATAATGGCTATAACGATGGCTGGGGAATGGAGGCTTAAACAGAGGAACTCGACGTTTAACTTTCTTTGTCTTCGTCCCAAAAGGCATAATGATTTTTGCCTTTTCGTTTCACCGAATACATCGCTTTGTCAGCTCTCTCATAGATATTGGCAAAGCTTTCATTATTTTTTTCAAAAACGCATATCCCGATACTTAAATTAATTGATATTTTTATCCCTTCAATTTTAGTGGGTTTAGCTAATATTGTTAATATCGACTGGGCTAATAATTCAAGGGCTAGTCTATCGGTTGTTTTACAAATAATCGCGAATTCATCGCCTCCGAATCGGGCAATTAAGGCGTCTGTTGGTGCTAAGGCATCAAAGTTACTGGTAACATGCAGCAGTAATTTATCGCCCACTTTATGTCCGTAAATATCATTTATTGATTTAAAATCGTCTAAGTCAATAAAAAATAAGGCACCACCACAATATTTACTGGTGTTAGTGTAGACTTCAAAATTATGTTGAAGGGCTTTTCTGTTTAATAAATTAGTGAGCGGATCTAAATTAGCATATTGAGCTAACTCTAATTCATAAAGTTTTTCTTGGGTAATATCAGTATGTGTTCCTGTCATACGTAAAGGATTATTATCATCATCAAATTCAATAACCCTACCGCGATCAGATACCCATACATCACCTCCGTCCTTGTGCTTCATAAGGTAAGTCATATGAAAGTAGGGGGTTATTCCCGCTAAATGTTCTTCAAATGCAGCGATAACTTTTTCTTTATCATCTGGATGTAAGTTGTTTTTCCAAGAGGATACTGTTGATTCAATTTCATTGGTTTCAAAACCGCACATGCTACCAAACGCTTGATCTAATATTTTTAACTGCCCACTAGGTATATGTTGCTCCCAGATAAATAAACCAGTTCTATCTAGAGCCGCAGATAAGTACTCAGTTAATTTTTTATGTTCATCTTTAATAAGCTCATTTTCTTGAGTTAACATGACTATTTTGTTGGATAGTTTTTCAATGATTTTATCTTTATCAGTCATAAAATAGTTCGATGAGTATTATTAATGGCTTAGTCGCTTAATGAAATCATAAAGTGATTAAAAATTAGTCTTTAGTATCTCTTAATTATCTAACAGAAACAAACAACTTATCGACATCTGTAAAGCACTGAGCTGGCATTATTTACTTTCTTCTTTTTCAACAATATGAAACGCTGGCAGTGAAACTCGCCAATAAATAGCGGCTAGTCTCAGCGTTAATGCGCCAAGAATTGCAGAAATGATGGCGATATTTTCTGGCCAAGCTAAGTATCGAAATAACGCATACAAAGAGCCGCCTAAGATCGCAGCAGTAGCATAAATTTCTTTTTGTAAGATCATTGGAATAACATTACATATAACATCACGGATCATTCCTCCAGCAACACCGGTAATGGTGCCCATTACAACAGCAACAAATACAGGAGCGCCTAAACTTAATGATTTCTCAGTACCTAAAACAGCAAATAATGCTAAACCAAATGCATCAGCAATCAGTAAAAAGCGCTTTGGAATACGCTTAGGACGGCGAATAATGATAATTGTTAACACTGCAGTCAATAAAATAACATAAAGATAAATGGGATTGGCAACCCAAAATACTGGCGTATCTAAAGTAATATCGCGGATGGTACCGCCGCCAATCGCTGTCACTGCGGCTAATACGACAACACCAAAAGGGTCGAGCTTATACCGCCCCGCCATTAATGCACCCGATAAGGCAAAGACAACAATACCAAATAAATCTAACCAGTAAAGAAGTTCATACATGTTTTTTACCTATTGATATTGAACGAGTAAATAAATAATGTCAGTAGTGTTAAAAATAGAAAACAAAAATAGAACACTTGGCTAATACGTTTGCTGGCATGAATAATATCAGTAGCTTGAGGCTGCCTTCCGTGATCGTTGTAACTTGTTTTACGTAATTTTATATTTTGATACATAGCCACACCACCAAGTTTAACCTCTAATGACAAGGCAAATAAATTGAGCACATAGCTATTATTTAATTGAAAAAAGTAGCGGCGATTTAACCGAAAAAATAAAACGAAATTTTTGCCAATACAACCAAACAGCAGGATTAATGAAAAAATACGGCTAGGTAGCCATTGTATAATGTTGACAATAAAAGCAACACTGTCGCCAAAAGGTTGAAAACTATTTTGTTTGTTATTCCAGCTGTAATGCATCTCAATAAGCAATCGACAAACTAAAGCAGTAAGCGGACCAAAAAGTAAAAATACCAAGCTAATAGTGAATAGATTTTGCACCGCTCGAAGCAATAACATTTCAATACAGCTCTTTGCTAAGCCTAAAGAGGAAAGCTGTTCGGTATTTCGCAACAGCCAGGGGTTTAATAACTGTTTAGCCTCGAAATTTTTGTTGGCGACAATTAACTTAGCAATCTCTTTACTTGTTTTTCCTAGTTGTAAACAGCCTAAGGCAAGATAAAGTAAAAATCCCTGCCAAAGCCAGGTGGCCTCAACAAAAGCTTCAAATAACCAAAGAATAATGACTATAGGCGTAAGGCTAACGGCAATAGCAATTAAGCCAGAAATAAAACGCTGACGGTCAGTATTCTTACTTTTATTGACTTTTTTGGCGAGCTGATCGCAAAAAATTCGAAAAAACCTTAAGGGTTGATGACTCGCTAAATAGCCAGTAAAAAGCTTAATCAAAATAACACCGTAAAGCATGACAACTGAATAGGCGAAAGGGCTGATATCAATTAAGTTTGTTAGATTATTAGCAGTCATATTTATAGCCATTCCATTAAATTATTGCTCACTTGTGCGGGTTAAAATACTCCAAACCTGCTGCGCACTCAACGCCTATAGCCAGTGATTAGAAAATCGTCAGCCTTGCCTTGATATATTCTCCTTGCGCGAACAAGCTCACAAAATTAGTGGAGTTGGTATCGATTAAACTTAGGGCTTAAGTTAACTTTTTACCTTGCAATGCGTCGAGCATATTTTCAACTAACTGAGATGAATTCACCGAAGCTGTTTCTAAATAAGCTTCAAAGGAGGTAGGAGACTCTTTACCTGCTATATCAGACATAGAACGAATAACCACAAAAGGCACCTTAAATTGATGACAGGTATGAGCAATTGCGGCTCCTTCCATTTCAACCGCGGCCATAGTCGGAAAGTTAGCGCGGGCTTTAGCAATATCATCATCAGCAGTCATAAAGGTATCGCCGGTAGTGATTAAACCCAGTAAGGTCTGGATATTTTCCAACTCAGCAACACCTCCCTGTGCGGCTTTAACGAGTGTCGGGTGAGGAATATAAGCAGCTGGATTACCTGGTAACTGACCAATCTCATAGCCAAAAGCGGTGACATCGACATCGTGATAGCGAACTTCTGAACTAATGACAATATCGCCTACTTTTAGTGATTGTTCAAAACCACCAGCAGAGCCAGTATTAACAATATAGTCAGGCTGGAACTTATCAATTAAAATCGCGGTTGCTAAGGCAGCAGCCACTTTACCAATACCCGATTGTACAATAACGACATTACTGCCGTTGAGTTGCCCTTGATAAAAGGTATAACCTGCATGTTCGGTTGTTACTGCATGAGTTAATTTTGCTTTTAAAATAGCAACTTCTGGCTCCATTGCGCCAATTATTCCTGCTTTCATTTTATTTCCAATTCGTTGATAACATCTAATAAAACAATTATAACGTGAAGATTCCCAGATGTCGTATATTTATGTTCAGGATGGCCTTTCTCAGACATCCTGTCTTTCTAGGCATTAGTGCATCCCTGCACGTCAACGGTATAGCGCGGTGCTGTGACTGCATGGATGTAGGAAGTAGAGTAACGCAGGAGCAGTTACCGAGATGGCAAAGAGCGTATATGTTCAGGATGACCTTTCTCAGACATCCTGTCTTTCTAGGCATTAGTGCATCCCTGCACGTCAACGGTATAACGCGGTGCTGTGACTGCATGGATGTAGGAAGTAGAGTAACGCAGGAGCAGTTACCGAGATGGCAAAGAGCGTATATGTTCAGGATGGCCTTTCTCAGACATCCTGTCTTTCTATGTATGAGTTGAATAGGCATAAGATTATACGGAAACAACACATCGCCACTCTTAGCCTTTATGGCATTAAAACTGCCAAGCACGTTAATTATATCTAAGGGAAAACAAAAAAGTCAGCGAGTTAAATCGCTGACTTTTTATTTTAATAATGAGTTGATTTTATTGTAGAGTTTAATGAGGTAATGCGGCTACTTGCGGTGCAGGGATACGTTGCGACATAGCATTGCCTGTTGATGAGCCTAATTGCGCACGAGCGGCAATAGGAGACAAAGCGCCAACTTCTTCTCTATTTCTATTGGGTCGAGGTTTTAGCATGGGAGCAGGAATAATTTTTCCTTTAATTTTTGGCTCTGGTGGTCTGTTTCCTAAAAGTCGACTGTAAATACAAGCGCGGATCTCGTCAACGGTATAATTAGTTTTCACTTTAATACGAATATGAGGAATTGAAGATGCTTCTAATGCGCCGCTGACAAACCAGTCTTTTTTGATTTTATAGCCTTTACCTTGGGTATCAACTAAATCAATAACGCCACATAGCTTCATACTCTCACGATCACAAATAGCAAAGTCTAAGTATTTACTTTCGGCATTCGCTGATGCTGTTTGGCTTGCTCTGTTCGACACACCATGACGAATAGTGACAATATCAGCAAGTTTTACTCGATTAATAATACGGTATTTACCACCAAGGGCTTGTTCGAGCAAATTCTGAAAATTCTTCTCTGCTGGCGTAAAAAGACTTTGCTTTTTATCAAATGGAAAAGGAAAACTATTGTCGTTTAAGCGGCTAGCTAACAAAGCGACAATAACAATTAGGCTGATCATGGCAAAGAGAATTAATTCCATACACTGCTCCGGCGGTTCAAATTCTTGACGGTCTTCTTAATAACTGTTGAATAAGCAGAATTTGTGCCACAGATCATAATTTTGCTAGATTCTTTTAATAACCCTTGGCTAGGTGGAATTTATGCGACAGATCTTAATATAAAAGAGTTGTTTTAATGACCGTTCGGAAAGTAGAATTTATTCTATATACTTTAAGCTAAAAGACTGTTTGAGCATGGGAAAAAGGGGGGGGGATAAAAGACTCTAGTTATTATTTATCTAGAGTCTTTATTAGGTTTTGAGCGAATAATTATGCTGGGTATTTTGTCTCAAGTGCTGCATAAAGTTGTTGCTGAAAATCACTTGCACTGGCATCTAAGGTATTAACTAAATTAGCTAATACTTCATTGTCTTCTTCGCCATGCCAAACTTTGATATATGTCCCTTCTTTATAACCGTGGTCTTGACGGAAAAAATTCAAGGTGTTTTTGCCAACATATTGACGAAATAATTCATCTAGGTCCATATTCATCAAACGCATACAATCAGCTAAGGCAATCGCATCAAAACTTTTGTTAGTAACGGCGGCTGACGCTAGGTTTTCAAGGGCAATTTTAAAATCTTTTTCGCCTGAGCTTTCAGTGAGTTCTGTTGCTAAGGTGTCAGTAATACTTGTAACGGTTTCGCCTGTCATTAAACGTAAGCTTAATCCAAAATGAAAAATATCAACCAACTCCAGTTGCACTTGCGCAATATCTATTTCTTGATGTTTCCACCATTTCCATCCGTGATGGTCTAACATTTCAGCACACTCAACCCAAATGGCGCGATACCACTCATAACCATTTTCTTGCCAGGTATCACTAACACGAGTATTCATCGCGTCTTGCATGGTTAGCATTTGTTTTATTTGATTTTGTGCTGCTGAATTTGCGCTCATTTTTTTCTCTATTATTTGTAAATATCTATGGGGACTATTTTGCCGTAGAGAAAAGAAAGAAACAAGCAAACAAACGATGGTAATTTAATTAAAAAACTACCGCTAACTCAATACCGCTAAAGGCATAGTTTTTTGCTTGCCAGTTATAACCACTTATTTCACGAAAACGAACAAATGCTGTAACTTTTATTTGCTCAATCATCATCGAACTACCAATCCCTATATAGCCATCTGAATCGTTGTCATTGTAATGATGGTCAAAGTTATCATTTTCGAAATCTGTACTATAGCCCTTATTTCTATGTGAATAGTCATCGTCACTTCGATCATTAAAGGCAAGCTCAAGCAGATCAACGCCAAATTCAGCATAAAGACTAAAGTTAGAAAAATAACCTATTTTTATACCGCCTTCCCATGCAATAAAACCATGTTGGTAATCAAAGGTATCGGTAACCCTTGCATAGCCTATTGAGCTATTAACCGAGAAACCTAAATAACTATTAAGTTTACGATGAATTACCTCTACGCCAACACTTGAGTAATAGTCACTGTCGTTAGTTGCATGCTTAATAGAAATAATATAATCATTAGATTTCATTGCGTAACTATTCAAAGAAAACAAAATGTTAAAACAGATGACGATAATAATTTTGTTCATAATAAGCTCAGCAGAATATTTACAGCCATTCTCATCTTATTACGGGTAAGTTTCAGTGATCTAATTGTTAGGATATGCTGAAAAACTGTAAGTTATTGTCAGATTAATTCTGTAGACATTGAGCCTTTAGTGCTGGCGTCATTTAAAAGTGGGCTTTTACTCTAAGCCAAGCATTGCTGTTTTGTTGATGTTGACCAAAAAAAGTATACTTTTCTTCACCCCAAAATAAATTCGCCCCAGCCGAGAATAACCACTTATCGCTATAGCGATAAGTAATTGAAGGTTTAAGATAACCATCCTTGTCTGTGGGAGAATAAAAGTTAAAAACGCTATAAATTAATTTTTGCTGCAATGTTCTGTAGGTTAAGCGAACGGTTAATAATTGACGGTTTTCATCGACTTCTGTTGCTGGCGTAGCAGAATGGCTAATAAATTGCTGATAATGTTTGGTTTGCTCAACATAGAACTGAACGCTAGCGGTCAGGTTTTTAATTACTTCTCTTTCAAACGCCACTAAAAACCTATTTTGACCATTAGCAATAAAAGGGTTAGTGCCGTTATTATCCTCAATACTGTTATAACTTGCATATTCAGCATTAAATAATCCGCCGGCTAATGACAATCGAACACTGGCTCCCCAAGCATTCATTTCTGGAAAATAAGCTTGTGGTGACTGACTGTTATCTTCTGTAATACCTACGGGAGTTGGCCAAAAACCTTTATAACCATACAGCGCATATTCCACGCCATTATTGTTAGTCGCAAGGCGCGCTGAAAATTGTGCTTTATTGGTTTCTTTTACCCTAAAATTATCAGCGGGTGCAACTATGGCTTGTGCTTGCGGTGAATAAAAAGAAAAACGTTCGCCAGTGATGTAAACATCAGGGGTGAACTCAGGAGTCCAAGTGAGATCAAGTGAATAGTGACCAATATACCAAGTACCTTTCGCACTATCTGAAGGCGCTTTTAGATATTGGTCATCACGTCCTGAGAAGAATGATTGCCAGTTTTTTGCAAACAAGTCGTTAAGGAAAATATAATCACCGGTACCCCATGTCAGAATTTGCCGACCTAACTTAACATCTGTTTTATCAGAGGGGCTAAAACGGATATTTAATTCGCGTGTTTGCAAAAAAGTATCTTTTAATACATCGTCATAAATTAACTCTGCTTTTGAAACCAGCTCAAAAGATTCATGACTGTAATCAAGATTAACGCGTGTGGTGATTTCACTTAATGATGCGTTTGACTCAACAATATTATCCTGTAATAAATAGCCATAACCGGCTTCAACAAAACCTGAAAACTTCCAAGGTGAAACTGCTGCTTCGCTCCACTCATCACCCCAATTATCTGTTTCGTTTGCGAGAACATTAGCGGCAAAACTTGCGCTAACGACACAGAGGCTGGTCACTAGAAAAAAGAAATTTTTTACTGATTTTTGCACGATAATTTTGTCCATTTTTTGTTAAGCGATATAAAGACTAATAATCACGATACTGAATTAATTTCAGCAGCTAAAACGGGTCAGGATGAGCTCATACGATCACCCTTAGCTTATTAATCTAACCACTCTTTCGGTGGGTTACGTAAACTGCGCTCAGAAAAAATATCATTGGGTAAGCCAACATTATATTTAACATTTCTAAATTGCATTTCAGTATAGCTACCATCGGAGTGTTGAGTTATTTTTGAATGCATAACCGTGGTAAAACCATCAATAACTTCAGTTTTTAATACTTGCAGAGAACGTGATTTTTTACCTTGGCTGTCATAAAAGTCAACTTGCATCGGTAAAAAAGTGTTTTTATCAACACTGACAATATAATGATCAAATTCAACACTGTTTAGATCTTTAGGCTGAGCTTTGATCGTATAAAAGTTGTTATCAGTTTTTAACAGGGTAAAGTTATCTTCTGCGGGGTTTCTGCCTGAAACATCCTCATAAAAAAAATGTGCGCCAACAAAAGAAGTACGCTTATCACCGGCTGAAATACGTTTTACTAAATCTAGTGCTGGCAAGTACAACCAGCGGTCGTCATCGCTTGTGACTTTTTTAACTACACGAAATACCGTACCTTGGACATCGGTGGGGCGAGAGAAGAACACTAAAATGTCTTGGTTACCTAAATCGGTTTGGTCTTTACGCAAGATGGTAAATTGTCGCATCTGCTTATTGCCCTGCGCATCAACAATAATCATACGTGCTTGGGCACTTCCATCATCAGCAGAATAATATGAGGCTAAATTTGCCTTAGTAATAATTTTATTAGCATCGGTTAGATCGCCAGCATGGCCAACAAAACTTGAAAGGGAGCAGACCAGTATCAATAGTTTTGATAAATATTTCATCTTTATATCCTATAGTTGTTCAGTTTTTAGGTTTTGCTTACCAGCAAAAAGGGTCATTAATGCCGGCAATAGCACTAAAGTAACTAACGCCGATAGCGCCATAATACTCGCCAGGAAAAAACCAACGGTAATATAAGGCATTAATGGTGAAAGTAATAATGGGGTAAAACCAACCGCAATAACTATTGCATTGCGTGAAATTGCTCGGCTTGGCTCTTGGAACATTGCGGTTAATGCTTGTGTTAAGCTGCCCAGTTCTTTCTCTAATTCTCGTGCACGTTGGAGAAAATGAATGGCAAAATCGATAGATAGTCCTAATGTGAGCGCCGACAACACCGCGATAGGCATATCATAGTCTTTACCTATCCAGCCAATTAATCCATAGATCATCGAAATAGTAAGTGTTAGCGGCAACATGGCTAAAATACCGTACTTGAAAGACCGAAACAGTAAAACCATCATCAAGAAAACGATGACAAATGAAGACAATAGACTGTCGATCATCCCATTTACCATCGCGTCTTGCCAAACAATGTTTAAATAAGATTTACCTGCCCATTGATAACTAATATTTTTTGGCATTGGATTGTTGGTAATGTAAGTCTCTGTCCAGTTAACAACTTTGGTAGTGTGTTGATTGTCGCCACTAGTCATTTGCAACCATAAGAGACTTTTTTGGTAATCTTTAGTGACAAAATGCCATAAGTCTTGTGGACGATGTGATGACTGATATTGCAATAATGTTTGCGCAACGCCATTGCTTGTTTCAGGCAGAGTAAAGTCTTTATCTTCACCGGAGAAAAGCTCACGATTGACCGTTTTAACGATATCAGCCAAGCCATTACTTTTACCAACTAAACCTGTAGCTAGTAACGCTTGTTGAAAGTCGCTTTGCCAGTTTAATAACGTGGGGTCTAGAAATACTTTGCTGTCGTTGAAAGCGCTATCAGCAATATTGACTAACTGCTCAATAATAACCTGGTCTTTATCAGGGGCAGAAAACGTTAAGTCATCTAATAAAACCAACA
Source organism: Colwellia sp. BRX8-7 (assembly GCF_014077275.1). NCBI lineage: Bacteria > Pseudomonadati > Pseudomonadota > Gammaproteobacteria > Alteromonadales > Colwelliaceae > Colwellia > Colwellia sp. BRX8-7. The sequence goes on from NZ_JACGVP010000018.1 coordinate 61,170, forward strand.
AATGCTGATTGAATAATGACTCTTTTTTAGCCGAGTTAACGTTATTTATAAAGGTATGAATTTTTTTAGCGCTAGCTGAATCAGCGGTAAACGTTGCCAGAACTTCTTTGAATTTTTTTACCTCGCCGTTATTGTCCCCCTCGTTATTGTTAAACACTAACCAAGCATCATAAGTACCAGCAAAATGTTCATTAAGTACCTTGTCAGCAATTCTTATTTCGTGATCCGCTTTAAACCAATTAACAGGATTATCATTAATTTCAATACGACTAACGCCTTCAATACTAATTAAAAATAAGGCAACAAAGCCGATAAGAATAAGCTTGGTTTTTTGAGTAGCAAAACTGCCTAACCGTTCTAATACATTGGCTAATCTGCCTTTTTTCTCCATACGCACTATAGCGTCATGCAATTTGGCTAAAGTTTCAGGTTTTAAACGAGAAATATAAGCAGGGACGTAAATAATTGTCAGCGCGAATGCCAATAAAATACCAGTACCAATAAAAGCACCAAAGACTTTTACCGGCGGAATAGGGGTTAGCATTAACGAATAAAAACCGATAGCAGAGGTGATTGATGTATAAAGCATTGGTGTATATAAATGCTTCATGACACCTTTTACAACATCGCCGGCATCATCACCTGTTTTATATTTTTCAGCAAATTCAGAGAGAATATGAACTGAGTCAACCACTGCTATTGGCATTAAGAATATAGCGATCATTGATGACATAATATGAACAGTAAAGCCCATACCGATGAGTGAGCCCATGACTATAATCACCGTAGCCATCGCGACCACCATAGGTGCAATTATTAACGGAAAATTGCGAAAAAAGTACCAAAGTAAAACAAAAATAGCTAAACCAGCAAGTGGAGCTGCAACACCCATTTGAACAAACATCTCATAGCCAAATTGGTCTTCAGCGACAGGTAAACCTGTGATATGAAAGTCTACATTAGCCACCAACTCTGCGGGAAAATTGCCACTGATAGTACGAATTTTTTCGGCAATATTATAACTCATGTCTTTGGCTTGAATAGGCACGTAAATCGCTATCGCTTTGTTGTCTCCAGAAACTATGGTGTTGTTAAGCATAGGTAAGCGTTTTACGGCTTGTTGAATGGCTAAGCTGCCTTCGAGTGAAGACGGTGCCTGCTTCATTAGATATTCAAAGCGTATGCCGTTATTTTCACCTTGGTTATTTTTTTCTTGGGTAATATTGTCAACAACACTCAAGGATAATAAATCTTGTTGAATAACCCCTTCAATTTGTAATATTTCTGTTGAAAGTTGCTCAATAACCTGTAATGCACTAGGAGTAAAAATACTATTTTTACTAACAATTCCAACGACTATCATATCGCGCATTTGAAAGTCAGCTTTTGTTTGGTTATGAAAAACACGTGCTGGCGCATCACTGCTCAGCATATTTTCAGGGTCGGTATCTATTTTCAGGTTTGGCATCATCGCCAGACTAATTGCCACCATTAATAAGACTAAGGTGTAAACAAGTTTAGGTTTCTCAATAGCGAGTTGCAGCAGTCTGGTGTAATTCAAAAGGGATCCTTAACTGAAAAGTTATTATATTAGATAAATGTAATGTACTTTTATATTAGCACTATCTAATGTAATATCAATTAATATTTACTTTTTGCTGACAATAAAGACCCAAATGATGAATAATGAAACTCAAATAGACATAGCTGAAATGCGTGGTAATGCAACTCAAGCCGCTGAGTTACTGAAGGCGATGAGTAATGAAAATAGATTATTGATACTTTGCTATTTAGGTGAGAAAGAAATGTCGGTATCAGAGCTTAATGGTTTTATTGATTTGAGCCAGTCGAGTTTATCGCAGCATTTAGCTCGATTGAGAAAAGACGGCTTGGTAAAAACTCGCCGAGAATCACAAACGATATACTACACAATTGCTCATCCATCGATAGTAAAGCTAATTACTTTTTTACATAGTGAGTTTTGTTAAAGGTTAAAGGTTAAAGGTTAATTAACGATTAAGTCACAGAGGTTTTTCTCAGTGACTTAACCGCACAGCAGAATTAAATATGCTCTATAACGATACAGCCTGCCGAATAACCGGCACCAAAAGAACAGATTAAAGCTTTATCGCCAGTAACCATATCATCATGGTTCAAGTGAAAAGCAATAATAGAACCCGCCGAAGCCGTATTTGCAAACTTGTCTAAAATAATTGGCGCTTCATTGCCCATAGGGTCACGGCCTAATACTTTCTTTGCAACAAAGTTATTCATGTTGATATTGGCTTGATGTAAAAATAACCTTTTTAAATCTTTAGCTTCAACATTTGCTTCTGCCATTTGCTCGGTAATTAATTGAGAGACCATTGGCAGTACTTCTTTAAAAACTTTTCGTCCTTGCTGAACAAACATTTTGTCATTATCAAGCATGGTTTCTGGATCACATTTATTGATATGACCAAAGTTACTACGAATGTTATTAGAAAAGGTCGTGATCGGCTTCTTAGTTAATATTTTAAAGCAATGGTCAGCCGTAGCGGTTGCTTGTTTTTCAATAACAATAGCCGTTGCAACATCGCCAAAGATAAAGTGACTGTCGCGGTCGCGTAAATTAATTTGTGGAAAATTGAGTTCAGGGTTAATCACTAACACTGTTTTTGCTGTGTCGCCATGCAAAGCATTTGAAGCATTCATAATACCAAAGGTTGCCGATGAACAAGCGACGAGCATATCGTAAGCCCAACCTTTACAACCTAGTTCTTTTTGTACTTCAATGGCAATTGCAGGATAAGCGCGTTGTGTGTATGAACAAGCAACAATGATTAAATCGATATCGTCTGCTGTTTTATTTGCTGCAGCCATCGCTTGTTTCGCGGCGCCAACAGCCATTTCTGCTTGTGCTGATAATTGCTCATCACTACGCTGAGGAATAAGTGGCATCATGGTTTTAGGGTCAAGTGCGCCGTCTTTATACATAACATAGCGACTTTTAATGCCTGATGCTTTTTCAATGAATTCACTTGAAGACGGTTTTAAGGCCGTTAACTGCTCACTGTTAATAGCGGCGGCATTTTCAATATTATAGTCTTCAACATATTGATTAAATGCGGTGACTAATTCATCGTTTGAAATACTGTGTGGTGGTGTAAATAGACCTGTACCACTGATCACGATTGACATGTATTTTCTCCGTTTGTAATTTTCTAGTGGTCGTACCATGAGACTTATTGTATTAAAGTACAAGCACTTCAATGCTTTTAATTTATCTGTTATGGATTATACCCGTTACTGATAAAAGTGCACTGTCAAAAATTTAGCTTGTTTGATAGACGTTAACCGTTAATTAAAAAGCTTTTTACGCACCATTGCTCGATAGTCTCTTGGAGTGAGTTTTAATTGTTTCTTAAACAGCCGAGTTAACTGGCCTTGCTCTTGATAACCCACCTGAAAAGCGATTTCTTGAATAGACAGATTACTTGAGGATAGTAAATCTTTGACTGTTTCTACACGCATTTTTTGCCAATAATGAGAGGCTTTAACGCCGGTAGCATTTTTAAAACGCCGACTAAAGGTTCTATGGCTAATACCAAATTGTAACGCGAGTTCAGTAAGCGATAATGTTGATGATAGATTAGTACGCATCCAGAATTGAATTTGAGTGATCAATTCATCAGGATGTCGATCGACCGCACCTTCTAAATAACGTTGTTCTTCATATGGTTTTCTTATTTCATGAGAGAAATTACGCTCAACATGTTGTGCAGCAGTCTCACCGTACGTTTGATGAATAACGTGAACGGTAATATCAGCTAAGGCATTTAAACTTGCCGCACAGTAAATACGTTCTGACTGGGTAATAAAAAAATCTGGTTTCAATTCAACGTTAGGATAATTTCTTTTGAATTGGTCAACATAATGCCAGTGTGTTGTTGCCGGATGATGATCAAGTAGTCCTGACTCAGCAATAAAACAAACCCCTGTACCACCACCAATAAGCGTTGAACCTTGTTGCCACATACGATTAAGCCAACTTACCATTTTGGGCTGTTTTTTGATTATTGGCCTAGGGTTGCGCCAAAGACTAGGAATAAAAATATAATCTGGACTTTGGGCATGCTCAATATCTTTATCGGGATAAAGCTTAATAAGTGCTCTGGTGCGCACTGGGGCTAATAGTTCGCTCACCATTTCAATACTGAGTTTAGGTGATTGCCTATCTTCTCTTCGAGCAAAAGCTTCGCCTGCCCTAAGCATTTCAATAGGTAAGCTTACGCTGGTTGCTAACATATGATCATATAAAACCAAGGCAACATTGATTGTTTTTCGGCTTGTCTTGAGTGGCATATTAATAACTTTTGCAACATTTGGCTGTTATTGTATTGTTTATGGCTGAAAACGACAATTAATTATTGGTATTTCTTTTTACACTAGTGACAAGAATTACGACTCATGTATTTAAGAGAATTATAAATGACTGCTTTACCTATTATTGTTGGCATGGGCGGCGTAAACGCTGCTGGCCGCACCTCGTTTCATCAAGGTTTTCGTCGTATTGTTATCGACAAATTAACTGCAGAAGCACGCCAAGAAACTTTTGTTGGTCTTGCTACTTTGATGAATATCTTAACTTTCCAAGCAGGTCAGTTAGTTGACGTTGAGGGTAATAGTGTTGCATTAAGCGAAGTAGAAGCACGTTTTGGCCAGCAAATTCTTGATGGCACCCTTATCCGTAAAATTGAAAATAATCACTTTGACCCTGACGCGACGCATTGCCACACAAATATGGCGGCAACACCGAGCACTGAAAATATTACTTTTGAAATTAAAGAAAAAGAATTACCAAAACCCTTACCGCGCTCATGGACAGTAACACCCTTAGCAGATAAACGTGTAAAGGTTGAAATTACTGATAATTTAGATATTAAACATAGTAGTTATCGCGATAATCCGATTAAAGCAGCGGGGCAATTACCTACCGGCTTTGAACCGTCGACATTATATAATAGTCGTTATCAGCCACGTGGCTTACAAACGACTATTTTTGGTGCTGCAGACGCTATTCATTCAACGGGCTTTAGTTGGGATGAAATATTAGAAAAAGTAAGCCCAGACCACGTGGGTACTTATTCTTCTTCAGCTTTCGGTCAAATGCAATCGGAAGGTTTAGGGGGCATGTTGCAAAATCGTTTGCATGGCGATCGTGTTACCACTAAAAACTTAGCGTTGGGCTTAAACACCATGTCAGCTGATTTTATTAATGGTTATGTGACCGGCAGTGTGGGTACCACTTCGACTTCGACTGGCGCTTGTGCAAGTTTTCTTTATAACTTACGTAATGCTATTCAAGATATTAAATCAGGTCGAGTGCGTGTTGCTATTGTGGGCAGTAGTGAAAGCCCAATAACACCGGAAATTATTGAAGGTTTCGGTAACATGAGCGCACTGGCTAATGAAGAAGGTTTGAAAAAACTTGATGGTATTACCGATGGCCAAGCTGACCACCGTAATACCAGTCGACCGTTTGGTGAAAACTGTGGTTTTACTATTGGTGAAGCTGCACACTTTCTGGTGATTATGGATGACGAATTAGCCGTTGAATTAGGCGCTAAACCTTTGGGATCGGTTGCTGATGTATTCATTAATGCCGATGGTATTAAAAAATCTATTACCGCTCCAGGTCCTGGTAATTACATTACCATGGCGAAGTCAGTGGCATTAGCAAAAAGTATTTTAGGGGAAGAGTCGGTACAAAAGCGTAGCTTTATATTAGCTCATGGTTCAAGTACCCCACAAAACCGTATCACCGAGTCGTTAATTTATCACCGTTTGGCAGAAACTTTTGATATTCATAATTGGCCGGTAGCCGCGCCTAAAGCTTATGTTGGCCATACTATTGCACCAGCAAGTGGTGACCAAATCACTATGGCGCTAGGTGTTTTTGCTCATAATATTATGCCGGGTATTACGACCATTAAATCGATAGCCGATGATGTTCATAATGAGCGCTTGAATATCGCTCTTGATCACTGGCAGTGTGAAGCGATGGATGTTGCTTTCATCAATTCAAAAGGTTTTGGCGGTAACAATGCCACGGCCACTATACTCTCACCAGACGTAACGCTCTCTATGCTGAAAAAACGATATAGCATAGCAGAAATGACCCGTTACCAAGAAAAGTTATCTGCGGTTGAAGTGAAACAAAGTATCTATCAAGAAAAAGCCAACAATGGACAGTTTGAATTAATTTATAAATTTGGTGTGGGTGTACTAGGTGATGATGATATTGAAATTAACACTGAAAATATCTCAATGACCGGCTTTACTAATAGTATTGCCTTACCCAGTAAAAATCCGTTTGCGGATATGGTGTAGTCATAACTTAACCCCTTGCAAGGTTATACTAAGTAAAAACGAAAGAGCAAAGCATTATCGCTTTGCTTTTTTGTACCTTTATAAACAGTATCTTTCGATCATCTTCAGTAATAGTTGTTCAGTTTTATCAATTTCGCTATGCGCTAGAAATTCATTAGGCTGGTGTGCTTGATCAATTGAACCAGGACCTAAAACGATAGTTTGACAACCCAGTTGTTGGATGAAAGGAGCTTCGGTCGCATAGTTAACCGCACAACATGAATGACCACTTATTTCTTCGGCTATAGTGACAAAATCACTGTTTTTACTTTGTTCAAAGCTGGGTGAACTCGGATCCAATTCACTAAATGAAATTCTATTAGGGTATTTTTCAGCTAACGGTTTTAACGCTTCACTGAGTAGTAAGATAAGTTCGCTGTCAGTCATGCCGGGTAGGGCACGCATATCAATGTCTAACTCGCAGTGACCACAAATTCTATTAGCATTGTCGCCACCGTGTATTGCGCCAAAATTAAGGGTTGGCTCCTTTACATCAAAGGCTTGATTACTATAATTGAGAGCCAATTTTTCTTTGAGTTGCATTAATTGGCCAATCACTTGATGGATAATTTCTATCGCATTCACGCCTAAACTTGGCTTGCTTGAGTGTCCTGATTGACCTTGAATAGTTATGCGATGGGACATATGACCTTTATGCATGATGACAGGGACCAAATTTGTTGGCTCACCAATAATAGCAACATCGGGTTTTATCTGTTGGTTTTTGGTGAAAAAACGTGCGCCAGCCATGGTGGTTTCTTCATCTGCGGTGGCCAAAATGTAAAGTGGTTTTTTTAACTGTTGCGCGGTTAATCCTTTACAAACTTGTAAAATAAAAGCAAAAAAACCTTTCATATCACACGTGCCTAAACCATAAAATTTATTATCTTTATCAACAATTTTGAACGGGTCTGACTGCCAACGATTTTCATCAAAAGGTACAGTGTCACTATGACCTGCCAGTAACAATCCTCCTGTTCCACTACCTAGTTTTGCTAATAAATTATATTTATTGCGCGTTTCTGGCACCGCTTGAATGTCGATACTAAAACCGAGTTGTTCAAACCAACTTGCCAATAGTTGAATAACTGCTAAATTCCCTTGATCCCAGTTCGCTTGTGTCGAGCTAATAGAAGCACTGGCAATAAGTTGTGTTAATGAATCAGTAAAGTTGGGCAAATTTTTCATAGTGGCTCACAGTTGAAAATGAATAAATAAAAAAAAGCATGGGTAATTATGCTTATTTGTTGCATAACGAGTCATTGGGTGTTATTTTCCTATTCTAGTGTAAATAACCTAAATATAGAAGGCTATTGAAAATAATTTGTTTTCTGCTTTCCTTAGGTTAATAAAAAATTAATAGATGAGGTTGTATGAAAGTCGCGGTTATTGGAGCAAGTGGATATGTGGGTGCAGAGCTGATTAATTTATTGTCTGCGCACGATAAAATTTCCCTTGAATATTTACTGGTGTCAGAAAACAGTAGCTCGGCAGATATGACCTTTTCGCAATTACATCCGCGTTACTTAGGCGTATGTGATTTACCTTTAGTCTGTTTTTCACAGCGTTGGTTCGATGATACGGTACAAAAGCTTGATGCGGTATTCTTTGCTACTCCGCATGAGTTCAGTGCTGACTGGGCACAAGCTTTTGTTGAGAAAGGTGTTAAGGTTTTCGATCTCTCGGGTGGTTTTCGTTTAAAAAATAGTGAAGATTATCCAACATTCTATGGTTTTGAACATAAAAACTTATTGGCGCTTGCCCAAGCAACTTATGGTTTAGCCGAATGGCAGCAAGATGATATTGCTAATACACAATTAGTTGCTGTACCTGGTTGTTACCCAACAGCAAGTTTATTATCACTTAAGCCGATTACCGTAAATAACTACCATCTTGAAAACTCTCTCATTGTTGTTAATGGGATCAGCGGCGTCAGCGGTGCGGGTAGAAAAGCCTCATTAGCGACAAGCTTTTATGAAGTCAGCCTAACACCCTACAATATTTTACAACACAGGCATCAACCCGAGATAAGCCAAGAAGCTAATGCCGCGGTTATTTTTAATCCTCACCTTGCACCTTATAAAAGAGGATTGCTGGCAACTGTCACTTTGCAAATCAAAGCAGGTATTACGACAAAACATATTAACGAAGCTTTTTTAAACGCTTATCAAGATAAGCCATTGGTGCGCTTAACCGGCGCTTGGCCGAAAATAGACAATGTGGCTAATACACCATTTGCTGATTTACATTGGCAAGTCGATGAAGAAAAACAAGTTGTTGTGGTGAGTTGTGCTATCGATAATTTATTAAAAGGTGCTGCTTCACAAGCGGTGCAATGTGCGAATATTTCTCTGGGTTTAGCGAGTGAGTATAGTTTGTTGCACAATGTAACTTTGGGAAAGAGTTAATGACTAAGACAATAAACACATCAGTAACGTCTAAAACTAACAAGCCATTAGTGATCAAAATCGGTGGCGCTATTCTTGAAAAAAAAGATGCTTTAGCTGATTTATTAAAAATTATCGCGACATTAAAAAATCAAGCCGTGGTGCTAGTGCATGGCGGCGGCTGTGTTGTTGATGAAATACTCAGCCAAGCTGGTTTTACTTCAGAAAAAAAACAGGGTTTACGTGTTACACCTCAAGAGCAAATGCCCCTTATTGCGGGTGCATTAGCAGGTAGTGTTAATAAAGCGATTGTTGCCACTGCAGCAAGTTTACACATGCAAGCCGTTGGATTGTCACTGGTCGATGGTGATATGGTTTCGTGTCAGTTAAGCGATAAAGGCCTGGGTATGGTGGGTGAGCCTAGTGCAAATAATAGTAAGTTACTCGATACACTTTTAAGTGCAAACTTTTTGCCGGTTATCTCTTCTATTGGTTCATTAGCCAATGGTGAGTTAGTGAATGTTAATGCGGATGATGCAGCTGTCGCAATTTGTCAGTTACTAAATGCCGAATTGCTACTGCTAACCGATGTTAATGGTGTAAAAGATGCGCGTGGCGAATATATTGCTTCACTGAGTAAAACTCAGGCAAATTCCTTAATAGAGCAAGGTGTTATTGCTGGTGGGATGACCGCAAAAGTTAATGCCGCTTTGCATGCAGCAAGCCAATTGCGACGAAGTATCGCGGTTGCCAGTTGGCAGTCGCCTGAGCAAATCATCAATCTAATAAAGGGTGATGCAATTGGCACACGCATTCAGCCACATTAACCACAGTTAAGTCACACTTAATTTAACGATTTTTCGGATAGGACTTATCATGTCAACGACACACACAAGATTAGAAAACTTTTTAGCAGATGATCAACTGACTAAAACACAAATAATTGATCTGATTGCTTTAGCGATAAAGATTAAAAACCATCCTAGCGACTATAGTAAAGCTTTAGCGGGTAAATCTGTAGTGATGCTCTTTGAAAAACCTTCATTAAGAACACACGTTAGTTTTGATATGGGTATTAACAAATTAGGCGGCCATGCGCTATATTTAGGCCAACAAAATGGCAAACTAGGTGAGCGAGAACGAGTTAGTGATTACGCTAAAAATCTTTCTTGCTATGCTGACGCTATCGTTGCACGTGTTTTTGAAAACAGCGCCATCGAAGGTTTAGCTGAGCACGCAACTATTCCAGTGATTAATGCACTGTGTGATATATATCATCCGTGCCAAGCACTAGCTGACTTTGTCACTTTGCAAGAATATTTTGTTTTAGGTAAAGGTATAGATTTAACAAAGGTTAAACTTGCTTATATTGGTGATGGTAACAATGTGTCCAATTCGTTGATGTTTATGGCTGCAATACTAGGGGTCGATTTTACCTTGGTTTGCCCAGCGGGGCATGAACCAGAAGCACAATTATTGAGTAAAGCGAAAGCTTTTGCAGATAAGTCAGGGAGTAAGTTGGTACTTACATCAGATGTTGAGGCTTTAGGGCCGCAAGATGCTATTTATACCGATACATGGGTATCAATGGGCTTTGAAGATGCCAGTAAAAAAGCTGCACTTCTAGAGAAGTTTGCACCCTATCAAGTGAACCATCAAATGATGAAAGGCAGTGGCGCCAGTATTGTGATGCATTGCCAACCAGCGCACTTAGAGGAAGAAATAACAACCGCACTTTTTGACAGTGAAATGTCGGTAGTTTTCCAAGCAGCAGAAAATAGAATGTGGGCGCAAAATGCGGTACTCGTTACGCTATTAGCTAAATAATAGTGTAGAAATTATTAGGTCAGCAGCTGATTTATATTCAGCATGACAATTTATCAAGATTAGTTAGGAATAAGACAATGGCTTTAGCAAAAAAACAAATCAAAAAAGTAGTATTAGCATATTCTGGTGGATTAGATACCTCAGCGATTATTCCATGGTTAAAAGAAAATTATCAAGGCTGTGAGGTTATCGCGTTTTGTGCTGATGTCGGCCAAGGTGATGAAGAGCTTGAAGGTGTTAAAGAGAAAGCGATTGCTTCAGGGGCATCTGAATGTTACGTGGTTGATCTTAAAGAAGAATACATAAAAGAGTATGTGTACCCCATTTTAAAAACCGGTGCGGTATACGAAGGTCAATATTTATTAGGTACGTCAATGGCACGACCTATTATTGCTAAAGCGCACATAGAAATCGCTCTTAAAGTGGGTGCTGATGCCGTGTGTCATGGTTGTACGGGTAAAGGCAACGACCAAGTTCGTTTTGAGTCTTGTTTTGCTGCACTAGCGCCAGAGCTTACCGTCATCGCCCCATGGCGTGAGTGGGACATGGTTTCGCGTGAAGACTTACTCGATTATCTTGCCGAACGTAACATTCCTTGTGCGGCTTCATTAACTAAAATCTACAGTCGTGATGCTAATGCTTGGCATATTTCTCATGAAGGTGGTGAGTTAGAAGACCCTTGGTGTGAGCCATCAAAAGAAGTATGGACCATGACAGTTGATCCTATGGATGCGCCTGATGAGCCTGAAAAAGTACAATTAAGTTTTGCTGACGGTGAGCTTGTTGCTATTGATGGTATAGACTTCTCTGGTAATGGCCAGGAAAACAGTGCCGGTGCTTATCAAGCGTTAATGTACTTAAATGCTAAAGGAGCTGCCCACGGCGTTGGTAGAATCGATATTGTCGAAAACCGCTTGGTTGGTATGAAGTCTCGTGGTTGTTATGAAACGCCAGGCGGTACTATTTTGATGGCGGCTTATAAAGGTTTAGAGACACTTATTCTCGACAAAGAGTCACTTAAATATCGCGAATCTATTGGCCTTGAATTTTCACATGTTATTTATGATGGTCGCTGGTTTACCCCGCTTGCTAAGGCTCAATTGGCTTCTGCTGCCTCATTTGCCGAAAAACTAACGGGTGATGTGGTTGTTAAATTGTATAAAGGCATGGCGCAAGTCATACAACGTCGTTCGCCAAATAGTTTGTATTCTGAAGCATTTGCTACTTTTGGTGCTGACGATGTTTATGACCAAAAACACGCCGAAGGATTTATTCGTTTATTTAGCTTATCGAGTAGGATCACCGCACTTTCTCAAAAAGATACTGTGCTAAAGCATAAGGAAAAATAGTCATGGCTTTATGGGGTGGACGTTTTAAAGAAAAGGCGAGTTTACAATTTAAGAAGTTCAATGACTCATTGCCGGTAGATTACCGCATGGCAGTGCAAGACATTGTTGGTTCAATAGCCTGGGCGCAAGCTATTCATGAAGTAGGCGTTATAAATGAAGATGAACTGGTTCGCTTAACGGCAGCATTGCAAGAATTAAAAGCGTCGGTAGAAGAAAATCCGCAACAAATATTGCTGTCTGATGCGGAAGATATTCATAGTTGGGTAGAGATCCAGCTAATTGAAAAAACGGGTGACTTAGGTAAGAAACTTCATACAGGGCGCAGCCGTAATGACCAAGTGGCGACTGATTTAAAGCTATGGTGTAAAGAAAAGGGCGGCGATTTACTGTTTGCTCTTGTCAATTTACAACAAGCGATGATGAATTTAGCAGAACGTGAAAAAGATACGGTACTACCAGGCTATACCCATTTACAAAGAGCGCAGCCAATAACTTTTGGTCATTGGTGTTTAGCGTATGTAGAAATGTTTAACCGTGATATTGGCCGTTTAAAAGATGCGCTTTATCGTTTAGATGTTTCGCCACTGGGCTCAGGCGCTTTAGCAGGTACCGCTTATCCTATTGACAGAAATGCACTGGCAAGTCGCTTAGGTTTCAGAACGGCCACCATGAACAGTCTTGATGCTGTTTCTGACCGCGATCATGTCATTGAATTGTTGGCTTCAGCCAGTATTTCAATGATGCATTTATCACGTTTCGCTGAAGATTTAATTTTCTACAATTCAGGTGAAGCTGGCTTTGTTGAAATGAGTGATTTGGTCAGTTCTGGTTCATCATTAATGCCACAAAAGAAAAACCCTGATGCCTGTGAATTAATCCGCGGTAAGTCAGGTCGTGTTTTTGGCGCCTTAACGGGGATGTTAACCACAATGAAAGCGTTGGCACTTGCTTACAATAAAGATATGCAAGAAGACAAAGAAGGTTTATTTGATGCGCTTGATACGTGGCAAGAATGTATGGAAATGGCAGTACTTGTTGCTGATGGTCTGAAAGTAAATCGCTCACGGACATTAGCCGCGGCACAACAAGGCTATGCGAATGCCACTGAACTTGCTGACTATTTAGTCGGTAAAGATATTCCGTTTCGTGAAGCACATCATATTGTTGGTGAAGTCGTATTAGCTGCTATTGACAAAGGTGTACCTTTAGAAGATTTAACGATAAGCCAACTACAAGAATTCAGCGATAGAATTGAGCAAGATGTTTATCAGCACCTTTCTATTGAATCGACACTTAATAAGCGTGAAGCACTCGGCGGTACTTCTCGTTCACAAGTTGAAAAAGCACTGGCGACTACTCAGTCTGGCAATGAAGCTATCTTAAATGAGCAAGTTGTTGGTGCGCCAGGCAAACAAAGAATTCAAAGGGCATTAAAGCAAGTAAAACAGCGTTTAAATGCGCAACGTGCTGCCGCTATGTCTGTTCGTCGAGCGAGAATGTCTGATGTTGACAGTATTTATCAACTGACCAACTTTTGGGCCGATAAAGGGGAAATACTGCCACGGTCACGTGACAATATTATTCATGATATTCAGAATTTTGTTGTGGCCGAGCTTGACGGTAAGGTTGTTGGCAGCGCATCACTTTATATCTATCAAACAGGTTTAGCTGAAATACGCTCAGTTGTTTTACAAGATGATGCTCAACAGCAAGGTCAAGGCAAAGCACTTATTCAGTATTTGTTAGAGTTTGCCTATCAAATGGAATTAGAGCAAATTATTGTTTTAACTTATATTCCAAAATATTTTCAGCAGCTTGGTTTTAACTTAATTGATAAAAGTTCACTAGCCGATAATATTATTGAAGATAGCGAACCCAGCCCACATAAAGACCCTGCTGATGAAGTCGCCATGGAATACATACTTAGTCAGCCTCAACAGGCATAATTTCAGTCGTCATTTTAACTGATTTAGGCAAGGTATTTACTTTAGCTAAGATCCTAAACGCTAGCGTTTGGGATAAACAAATAGGTAGTTACAACTTAGAAAATGGATAGCATCAATAATAACGAACAAAATTATGTTAAATGGTTTAGAAATGCTGCGCCCTATATTAATGCGCACCGTGGAAAAACAGTGGTGCTTATGTTTGGTGGCGAAGCCGTGCTTCACCCAAATTTTGCCAATATTATTCATGATATTGCTTTGTTGCGTAGCTTGGGTGTTAAGTTAGTCTTAGTTCATGGCGCTAGGCCACAGATAGAAGAGCGTATGGATCAGCGTAACATTACTCGCCATATTGAAAATAATATTAGAGTAACCGACGCTGAAACTTTGGTTGCAGTAAAAGATGCGACGGGTTCATTGCGCTTACATATCGAAGCTTTACTCACTATGGGCTTAGTCAACTCGCCTATGCATGGTTCGCGAATTCGTGTTAGCACCGGGAATTTTGTCATTGCTAAACCGATAGGGGTCCGTGATGGCGTCGATTATAAATATACCGGTAGCGTAAGACGAATCGATGCGGTCGGTATTCATACCCAGCTTGATTATGGCTCGATAGTGGTATTATCGCCGATTGGCTACTCTTCTACCGGTGAGGTGTTTAACTTAGCACTTGAAGATGTCGCGACTAAAACAGCACTCGCCCTTAAAGCGGATAAATTAATTACCTTTACTCAAGAGGATGGTTTAATTGATGAATCGGGTGAGCTTATTCGTAGCTGTAGTGTACGGCGAGTAAAAACGTTATTGGATGATAAAGATTGTCATGTTCGCCAATTATTATTAAGAGCGATAATCGAGAGTGGAGAAAATGGTATAGAGCGTTGTCACTGCGTGAGCTACCAAAGTGATAGTGCTTTACTGCAAGAGTTATTTACCCGCGATGGTGCCGGTACTTTAATTGCTAAAGATCATAAAGAAGAAGTTTGTACCGCTAGCATCGATGATGTCGGTGGCATTTTAGAACTGATTGCTCCCTTAGAAGAGGAAGGTATTCTGGTGAAGCGCTCAAGAGAACTACTTGAAGTTGAAATTGATCGCTTTACGGTACTTAAAAAGGAAGATGTTATTATTGCTTGTGCTGCTTTGTATCCTTATCCCGAAGCAAGTTCAGGAGAAATTGCCTGTGTGGCGATTCATCCTGATTATCGCAATGGAAATCGAGGTGAACGCTTAATGAATGCCTTAGAAGTAAAAGCTTTTGATCAACACTTAACCTCATTATTTGTCTTAACAACGGTCAGTGGTCATTGGTTTCGAGAACAAGGTTTTATCGAAAGTTCAATGGAAGATTTACCTGAAGGTAAAAAACAGCTGTATAACTTCCAACGAAAATCTAAGGTATACATCAAACATATTTAGTGGGTAGGTCTCGCTGTTATCAATTCAACGTTTATTTATGAAAATAAATGCCGCTTTTAAAAGCGGCATTTTTGTTTTTAAGGTGGGCTTTAAATATTTGAGTTTGTTTATTTATGCAACAAAGTAAATATAAAAGCATTTATATACAATAATCGTGCACTTATGTAACAGTAATGTTTCATATTCGTTACTTTTAGGGCATATTGTGTGCCGCGCTCGTTATTTGTTTGTAAGGTTTATACTTTTCAATGGTCATATTTAGACTTTTAGTCATTCTTCTCATTGCTTTTGCAATGACTTTGCTGACTTCTTTTACGCTCAAAGCAGAAACTGACTTCGCGCTAGAAAGTGGTGATCAATTTACAGCAACGCTGTTATCTGAATATGGTCAAATAAGTAACTTTCTTAATCAAGGAAGTGATGAAGAAAGTACCGGCTACATAAAAATTGAACCGTCCGTCTTTATTCAAACACAGTTATCACGACATTTAATACAATTAGCGACAAAGGTCAGTCATTACCAATTTAGTCACTTTAGTGAAGACGATCATAATAATTTATTATTTAAGCCAAGCTATTTCTTTAAGCTTGATCATAACAAAACACTGTTTGCAGATATTAAGTTACAGGAAAGTTATGAATATCGCGGTACTGGCCTATCTTTAGGCAATGCAGAATCAATAACAAGCGGAGATGATAAAAAATCGCTTGCCGCTAATATAGGCTACTTATATGGCCAAATTGATTCAGTGGCGAAATTAAAACTTTCAATCGGTCAAGAAGACTTTCGCTATAAAACAAGACGAGCCGAAAATAAGGCACTTGACCGTGTTGATCAAAGTGTTGCGGCTAGTTTTGATTATCTACTGTCAGGAAAGACATATTTCGCTGCAGATTTAGCTTATACCCAATCAAATTTTCAAAATAATAGCTCGTTAAATAAAGACATATATGCGCTATTAGTCGGTATGAAGTGGCAATCGACGGCTATAACTCAACTGCAAGCATTAATTGGTTATCAAAGATTAACTTTTGAAGAAACATTATTTGCCAGCGATACTCGCTTTAAATGGCGAGTTGATATTAATTGGCAGCCAACGAATTTTATGCAAATGAATATAAACACCCAACGAAATTATGAAACAACCAACAGAATTGTCGATAGCTATCGAGTTGTTGACAGTACTAATTTACAACTTACTCATCAACTGACTGATTATTTTCAGACATCTGCGGTTGTTGGTTATAGACAAGAAAAGGTCGTTTACCTTGAGCAAACGATTAATGAAGATTATTTATACTCAGAGGTTAGGTTGAATTATCAACGTAATGATTGGCTGACTGTATTTGCAGGTTTTACTTTTAAAGAACTAACAGCAAGTGATGATAGGCTAAACAACCAGGGCAATAGCTTATCGTTAGGCTTTAATGTTAATATTTAGTATTGGATAAAAAATATGCGTTACTATGTTTTGTCACTAATTTTAGTGTTCTGCAGTTTTTTTTGTGAGGCAAGTGATTATTTACTGGGCCCTGGCGATAAAATACATATTGTTGTTTACGGTGAAGACGATTTAACAACTGATGTGAAAATTGATAAATCGGGTTTTATATCTTTTCCGTTTTTAGCTGATATACAGGTAATAGGTTTATCAACTAAGAAACTTGAAACCACGATAAGAAAAGGCTTACTAGGAGATTATATTGTTGACCCACAAGTCTCTGTTTCTGTGTCTATTTATCGGCCGTTTTTTATCCACGGACAAGTTACACGACCAGGAGGTTACCCTTATCAAGATTATTTGACCTTAGATAAAGCCATCGCAATCGCTGGAGGATTATCTAATAGAGCGTCGACTTCTGATTGGAAAATCACACGACTAGTCAAAGGTGTTAAAGTGACGTTAGAGGGGAATATTGCTACTGAGATCCACCCTGATGATATTATAAAAATAGAACAAAGTTTTTTCTAAAATAAACATAACAATAACAATAAAAATAATTATAAAAACTGAAAAAAGGATTTTCGACAGATTTTATTAGCCGTATTTATATGTGGTTTTGCAAATAATAATGAGCAGTAATGTTAAACGATAATCAAAGCGTAAATTTTAATGCCCCAAACCAAGAGATAGATTTAAAAGAGGTCTTAAGACCGCTTTGGTCTCGACGTTGGCAGATTGTTTTCTTTACTTTACTCGTTTCACTGATGGTTTCTTTTTATGTTTCGTTGCTCAAGCCTTCCTTTAAAGCCACGGCTATTTTACAAATAGGCAGTAATAAACCCGCTAATACTTTATCGATTAATGACGCCTTTAATGAATCTAGCGCCAGTAAAGAGCAAGTTAAAACCCAGTACGAATTATTAAAGTCTCGAAAATTTGCTGAGCGCGTTATTATTAGTTTAAATTTGGTTGAACATCAGGAATTTAATAGTGGTAAATACAATGATAAAATAAGCTTCTTCGCTGACATAGGAAAGCGGACTAGTAGACCAACGGTCAGTAGCTTAATCTCAATCTTTGAAAGTCGTTTAACTATAGCTCCAATAGCGAGCACCGAACTTGTTAAAATAAGTTTTGCTGCTCACTCACCTCAATTAGCACAAAAAGTCGCTAATCAAATCGGTCTCACTTATCTTCAATACCAAGATGAAATCCATAGCGCGTCAAAGGAGTCAACGTCGCAGTGGCTTGTTGACCAACTTGAAGAGTTAGAGAAAAAGCTTGAAACATCAGAGCAAGCACTACAAGAATACCGTGAAGCGGAAGGTATTGTTGATATTTTAGGTATTGCTGGCTTAGTTAGCTCTGAGTTAACCGAGTTAACTTCTTCAGCAATACGAGCTGAAAAAATCAAAGATGATTTAGAAGTAACTTACCAAAGTATGCAAAAGCGTCGAAAAAATACCGCGCAACTTCTGGAACTTCAGGAAATCAGTCAGCAAAGTGATCTTGTACAATTAAGGCGTGCCGATGAAAAAGCAGCACGTAAGATATTTGAGCTTTCCAAGCGTTACGGGCCCAAGCACCCCAAACGTATAGCGGTGCAAGCAGAGCTAGAGTCATTACAAAAAGGCATCGTACAGCTCGTTGATGAAATTGTAATATCTATTGAAAAAGATTACCTAAACTCTTCTGAAAAAGTTAAAGCAACGAATAATCGTTTGGCAATTGCGAAAGTAGATTACTTACGCTTGAGCCGTTTACAAAATAAATTTTCACAATTGCAACGCGAAGTTGATACCAATAAAGAACTTTATAATAACTATTTAGTCCGTTTAAAAGAGACTGACGCTATGGGTAATTATAAAGCAAACTTTTACGTGCGTTTTATTGATAAAGCGATTATACCCACGGATAGATTCGCCCCCAAAAAAGCCCTCATAGTGATTATGAGTTTTATGTTATCGTTCGCGATTATTGCCATAATTATCATTATGCGTGAGATATCAATGGATACGTTAAATTCACGTCGAAAACTTGATAGCTTTACCGAAGCACCTGTTCTCGCTATTTTACCAAAGTTTCAAGCGCCAAGTGCTGAAAAAAAGAGTGATCCCTATTACACAGATAATCGCTTTACCGAAGCGGTGCGCACGTTAAGAACCTCTTTATTGTTTAATGGCGAAAGTAAGCCAGCTAAAGTGATTGCGATAACATCCTCGGTGCCAAATGAAGGGAAGTCGACTATAGCACTACATTTAGCCCGCTCGTTTAGTGAAATGGAAAAGGTTTTGCTCATTGAAGCGGATATGCGACATCCGACCGTAGCAAAAAATATGAATTTAAGTCCACATCGGCCAGGATTATCAAATTTATTAGCGAAAACACATCAAATTAATGAATGTATTATCCGCGATAAAAACTTAAAGTTAGATATTTTAACCTCAGGTATTTCTCCGGCTAATCCGCTAGTTTTTTTATCAATGAAGCGCCTTAATATGCTCATTAAAGTTTTTGGTAATTTTTATGACCGAATTATTATTGAGACACCACCGGTAAATGCTGTGAGTGATGCGGCTATTATTTCTAAATTAGTTGAAACGGTTTTGTATGTTGTTCATGGTGAAAAAACGAAACGAGAGCAAATTACCACAGGTTTACGTATGCTAAAGCAAGTCAATGCACCCATTGAAGGCATCATAATCAACCACAGCCAAAGCATTGATGCTGATAAATATCAAAACAAGTATTACAACGAACGCGCTAATAATATTGTTAAACTACCCGTACGCAAACAATGTTAATATTTTTCTCAATATTAACCTCTTCCGCTTATTGAAAACTGCGGTAGAATAAGAGTAAGTTTTTACCAGCAAGTACTTCTGCTTATAATATGAAATCACGCCAACAATTTTCCCTACAAAAAAATAACAGTTTTGCAGTCTATGCAACGACACCCATTATTTATTATCCAAATAGTGAACAAGATCTGCAATTATTAGCAGCGGTGACTAGCGAACCTTTTTATATTTTAGGCGCGGGCAGTAATACGCTTTTTGTCGAGGGTGTAACACCGGTAATTATTAAGCCTGAGTTTTTAGGGATTCATGTTAATGAAACCGAAGAATATTATCAGGTCAATGCCGCTTGTGGTGAAAATTGGCATGACTTGGTATGCTTTTGTATTGATGAAGGCATTAACGGTCTAGAAAACTTAGC
Organism: Colwellia sp. BRX8-7; assembly: GCF_014077275.1. Classification (NCBI taxonomy): domain Bacteria; kingdom Pseudomonadati; phylum Pseudomonadota; class Gammaproteobacteria; order Alteromonadales; family Colwelliaceae; genus Colwellia; species Colwellia sp. BRX8-7. Next base: position 81,176 of record NZ_JACGVP010000018.1, read on the forward strand.
ACTTATTCCTGGCAGTGTTGGCGCTGCTCCAGTACAAAATATTGGTGCTTATGGCGTTGAGATTGCTGATTTTATTGAAAGTGTAACTTGGTTTGATTTTGCTAAAAATAAATCACAGCAGTTAACTCAGGCACAATGTCAATTTGACTATCGCGATAGTATTTTTAAAAATGCTTTAAAAAATAAAGGTATCATCACAGATATTACTTTACGTTTTCCAAAAAACTGGCAGCCTAAGCTGAATTACCAAGGATTAAACACCTTGCCCAAAAATAGTCATGCTAGGGTTATTATGGATACTGTGATTGCCATACGAAATGCTAAGTTACCTGATCCTAAGGTTATCCCAAACGCTGGCAGCTTCTTTAAAAACCCTGTGGTTAGCGCTGAGCAGTTTTTATTATTAAAAAGTAACCATCCAGAAATTGCGGCTTATCAACAAGATAATGGCACTGTTAAACTAGCAGCAGGTTGGTTAATTGAAAGAGCAGGGCTTAAAGGTTATCAACTCAACGGTGCAGCTGTGCATAATAAGCAAGCGCTAGTGCTAACCAATATTGATTCGGCCTGCGGGGCAGATATCAAAAATTTAGCCCTACATGTACAGCAAACCGTATTAGCATTATTTGCCATTATGCTGCAACCAGAAGTAAGAATGCTCGGTGAGCAGGGCGAAGTTACCTTAGGAGCTATAAACTGATCATGGCCAAAGCAATACGAGAGCAATTAATACAATATTTAGCCGATGGACAATTTGTTTCTGGGCAATGGTTAGGTGAGCAGCTAGGGGTGAGTCGCGCAGCAATATCTAATCATATCGCCTCGCTAATTGAAATGGGGCTTGATATTTATAGTGTTACCGGCAAAGGCTATAAATTATCAGAACCGTTAACACTATTAGATGAAAAAGAAATTCAATACAAGTTAAGTGCATTGGGTCAGAAAAACAAAGTCGAAGTGCATAATATTATTGACTCAACCAATAGTTATTTATTGCGTCGTTTACCCAATCAAAATCATAATTTGCAAGTCTGTTTAGCTGAATATCAAGATGCAGGGCGGGGTCGACGCGGTCGTAAGTGGATCTCACCTTTTGGTTCACATATATATATGTCGATGTATTGGTATTTAGAGCAAGGTATGGCGGCAGCTATGGGATTAAGTGTCGTGTCGGCTCTAGCGGTTAGCGATGCAGTAAAAGAACTTTATCAAATTGATGTGCAGTTAAAGTGGCCCAATGACATTTATTTTGGCGGGGTTAAGCTGGCTGGTATCCTTATTGATTTGGATGGGCAAGCTCTTGAACCGTGTCACTGTGTTATTGGTATTGGTTTAAATATTAATATGCCCCAAAAAAGTGCAGAACAAGTCGATCAACCTTGGACAGATTTGCAAACAGCTATGATTCAAAGTACCACCGAGCATGAAAATAACGCGGTTAATACGATTGACCGAAATGTTTTAGCTGCAACGTTAATTTCTAAACTCTCATTAAGGCTTCAGCAGCATCAACATGAAGGGTTGTTGTCTATGGCCAATGAGTGGGCCAAACAAGATTATTATATCAATAAACCGATAAAGTTAATCACCGGCACGCGTGAAAAGAAAGGTATTTGTCGAGGCATTAATAACCAAGGAGCTTTATTGTTAGAAGTTGATGGCCAAATTAGTCCTATTTATGGTGGTGAAGTTAGCTTGAGGGCTGACACATGAGGTTATTAGTTGATATTGGCAATACTCGCACCAAATACACTTTTGAGCAGCAAGGTGAATTATCAATAATTCAAAGTGAAAGAAATGAAACCATTAATGAAAAGTGGCTATCAAGTATCACTGAATCAGTGGTATCTATCGTCGTTGCGAGTGTTAGCGAAGCTTATATTATAGAGGTCTTTATAGCCTATGCTCAGCAGCATAATATTGAACTGCACATAGTAAACAGTGAAAGTAAACGCTTTGGCGTTACTTCAAGCTATCAACAACCGACAACGTTAGGTATTGATCGATGGTTGACGTTACTGGCGGCTAATATTTTGTACCCAGATGAGAATGTCCTTATTATTGACGCGGGAACAGCGACAACCATAGACTTACTCGATAGTCAGGGCATACATTTAGGTGGGTGGATTTTGCCAGGTATTGATATATTATTTAATAGTCTTTTATCAAATACTACAAAAGTGCTGGCAACTCAAGAGCATCAGGCCAACATTTCTTTTGGTAAAAGTACCTCTGACGGTGTCAATAATGCTTGCTGGGCAGCAACACTTGGTTTTATTGAACAAGGTATCAAGCAAGCTAATAAACAAGTCTCATTAGATAAAGTATTACTTACTGGCGGTAACGCTAAAAAAATAGCGGCTTTATTAAACAGGCAACATTACATTATTGATGAGCTAGTCTTTATCGGCATGCAACGATTCTAATTCGCTTATGGCAAATTATATCGCCAGTTTGTGGCAACATTTAACGTTAGGCGATTAAAAAAACATCAAATGGTTAAAAACATGGTTTTTTTTTGTTTTTACGCTTGCAAGGGAGAAAACATTCCACTAGAATTCGCACCACTTAATGTAGTGCCGACTTAGCTCAGTTGGTAGAGCAACTGACTTGTAATCAGTAGGTCGCCAGTTCGACTCCGGCAGTCGGCACCATTAATAAAATTGTTGTAAAAGTATTGGAGGGGTTCCCGAGTGGCCAAAGGGATCAGATTGTAAATCTGACGGCTCAGCCTTCGGTGGTTCGAATCCACCTCCCTCCACCACTTTGCAATAATGAAGATAGAAAAGCGGACGTCGTATAGTGGTAATACCTTAGCCTTCCAAGCTAAAGCTGCGAGTTCGATTCTCGCCGTCCGCTCCATCTTTAAGTGATTGCTGATATGGCTCAGTTGGTAGAGCGCACCCTTGGTAAGGGTGAGGTCGGCAGTTCGAATCTGCCTATCAGCACCATTCCTTAAGATTTCTATCTCACTAAATTTATTTTATTTTTGTTAATTTATCTCAGAGGCATTACATAATGGCTAAAGCAAAATTTGAACGTTTAAAACCGCATGTAAACGTTGGTACTATCGGACACGTTGATCACGGTAAAACTACTTTAACAGCTGCTATCTCTGCAGTATTAACTAAAGTACACGGTGGTGAAGTTAAAGATTTCGCACAAATCGATAATGCTCCTGAAGAGCGTGAGCGTGGTATTACAATCAATACTTCTCACAT
>NZ_JACGVP010000022.1:0-45146 GCF_014077275.1 Colwellia sp. BRX8-7
ACAGCGTGAGCACAAATATCAATAGCAAAGACTTGAGATAATGTAAAAATACGCTGTTCAATCCAATGACGCCTGTGCTCGTAACTGACACCGGTTTCTTTATCAACACCACATAAAAAGGCTTTTCGAACGGTTTGACTGCAAATATGATAATACGGCGTATCAGATAAACTGATTTGTTGTGAACGAGGCTTAGGCATAACAATCACCACACTTATAAGAGGGTGAATTAAGTGTAGTTTATCGTTGAAAAAACAAACAAGTTATTATGGGTGGCTTAATGGGAAATGTTAAGATTCATTCCATTTAATGAGAAAAAAATAGGAAAAACAATTAATTCTTTCATTAGCGAGATAGTCTCTGCTTAGTTGCGCGTTCACCAAATTATTCATATCATGCAACATTCTGTATACATTATCTGACTTTTTATGATTGAATTTATTTTACTGCTTTTAGGTAGTGCTCATGGATTTTATTTATCTTTTGCGCTGCTAACCAAGAACAACAAAGAAAACAATGCCAATTTACTACTAGCTCTATTTGTTTTTGTTTTGGCTTTAAGACTGTCATTTATGGTGTTAGATGTTGCTGGTTTTCTTAACCTTAGTCCACACTTAATCGAACTAGATGCTCCTATTGCCTTTTTGTTTGGACCATTACTGTTTCTGTACGTGAACAAATTGACCTCGCCATCATTTTATAAAGTTAACATTTTACACTTTTTGCCTTTTATATTAGCAGTAGTAATATCACTGCCGTTTTATTGGCAAAGTGCTGAATTTAAACTTGCTTGGTTTACTGATACGCCTACAACTTTACTTGGACTTTGGTATTTAACTATTTTTGATATGATTTTCATTCCATTAAAATTAGTCATATTAGCCTTATATATAGTCTGTGTTTATCAGCGATTAATTCAACATCGAACTGATATAGCTGATGATTTTTCAAATGTTGAGAAAATAAGCCTAACCTGGCTGATGAGGCTATTCAGTACGATTGTTTTGTTGTTTTTGTTTTGGGTATTTAGTGAAACCATCGAGATTTATGTAGAACCTTGTTCAGAGAGTGTAATGGGCATTTCTTGTGGGGAACTGGAGTCAATTGTTATTGGTTTGAGGAGATTAGCCGAATATGGTCTGGTTATTTGTTTTTACTTGATCAGTATTTATGGATTAAAACAGCCTGTAATATTTACTGTAAACAGAATCACTAATGATAGTAAAAATATCATTGATCTTAGTGATGAGAAAAAAATAGAAAGTATTACAGAGACGAAAGAGCAGCTTATGATTAGAGATGAGAAATACCAAAACTCTTCTTTAACAGAAGAGTTATCAGCCAAAGTATTTGATGAAATCACTCGTTTTATTAATCAAGATAATTTGTATTTAGACTCTGAATTATCACTCTCGCAACTTGCACTGCAAAGTGGTTTTTCTAAACATCATTTGTCGCAAGCGATTAATCAATGCGCCAATAAAACATTTTTTGATTTCATTAATTATCTACGTGTAGAGTATGCACAATCTTTATTGCATCGCGAACATAAAATGAATGTTTTGGAAGTTTCGGTCGCAGCAGGTTTTAATTCTCGTTCGTCTTTTTATAATGCTTTTAAAAAGCATACACAATTAACTCCCAGTCAGTATAAAAAACAGCGCAGATTAAAAACATGCACTACCTAGCTTTATTGGGATAATCGTGAATATAAAATCAAATTAATCTGTCCTTTGTTATCGGGAAAGACAGAAAATGTTAACAACTATGGCAGGGTAGTGGCTACTTACAACGTTTAAAGGTATTACCCGTGTATATAAAAAAATCAATATTATCATCGGTCATGGTCTACTTCTTATTAGCTTTATTATACGGCTGTGGTGGAAGCTCGTCTGACGAAACAGGTTTGACTAATAATGTTTCGCATGAGCGTCAGTCGAATCATATAAAAGCGCTATTTTTTGGCACTGGTCCATACTCTGCGCCTGGCAATGACCCTGGCTGTCCTGGCTCGCGTGGACGTTGGGTATCATTTCCTGTGGGCAGCCTACTTGAGGTAATAATTCCTACAGAAACGACTGATGATGACTATCAATTCGTTGTTGAAGAAATGGATAAGATTAATACTGCTGTTGCGGGTTACTTCACAACTTTGGTCGTACGAAGTGAAAAAAGTGACCTTACTAACCCACAAGAAAATCAAATAACCTTTAACTTTGTTGATCGTGCTGGAATGAAAAAATACTGTGGTACGGCAGTAGGAGGTGGTTGCATAGATATGGATTTTCACAAGGGAGGAGATTATATTATTAAAAATGGAACGTCTTTCTATCCGGTTGATAGAGGTATTTTCGATGTTCATGAAGTTGGTCACGGTATTGGTCTTTGTCATGTAAATCAGCAAGTCTTTCCTGAAGGGACTATGGCTTCAGCGGGTGGTTCAACAGGCGTTATTCCGCGATTTAGCGACTCTGAACTGGCCGCTATCAACTTCGTATTTACTTCAGGCATGACTGTTGGCTCAACAGAACAGGAGTTCTGGGACGCTGGGTTACTGCCTTAGAATAAATATAAATATTAGTTAATTAAAGCTAAAAAATAAAGCCGAATAATGGGGGCTAAAGGGACTTGAACCCTCGACAATCGGAATCACAATCTGGTGTCTGTATCGGGGCTAGTTAGATTTAAATGTATCAGCTAGTTTTTGCGGATTTTGATCATAATATTACTTGGATTAAAGCGTAATTTGTTTGATTTGCAAACTCTCAGAAGAGTAACAGAGCAATAAAATTTAATATGTAATAATAAAGTTTTTCAAATCTATTTCTTTGAGTTCTGTAAATAAATGTACTATTCATTAATATTGTAAAGACAACAAAGTGCGGTTAGTTGACATAACGAATTGAAAAAATTAATGTCTTCTTAGAGCGAAAAGAGGAAGTTTGAATATTAGGAAGTTTGAATATTAGGAAGTTATGAAAGCTATATTGTACGTCACCTTTTTACTATTAAGCATGGGCGCAGCCTCCAAAGATATTAAATCACCAAGTAATTCTGAATTACTCACTTCATACAATAACCTTAAAACTAAAGCTTTCGATGGTGATATTAATAGCCAATATGACATATTCCATCTTGTCAGCAGTAATAAACCGACTCTAAATGAATATCTTACTGAAGCATTCAAATTTATGATTAAAGCTGGTGATGCAGGACACACCGAAGCACAGTTTACTATTGGCTCTATGTATCAAACTGGGGATTTACTCGAAAAAAATAGTGATGTTGCTCTGGGGTGGCTTCTAGAGGCAGCTAAGAAAGACCATAGAAATGCACAAGTTTTTGTAGGATGGATTTATTCTATTAAAGCTATAGATGCAACAGATGAAAAAGAAAAAAATGATAATGAGAAACTAGCTATATATTGGTTTGAAAAATCAATTACAGATAAGTCTTTAATAGCATTTAAATACTATGGACTATTTCTTTTCATGGTTGATACATTTTCACCTAAAGCAGAGGATTTTTTAAGTAAAGTGTCTGAAAGTGGCGATATTGAAGCAATGTACTGGCTAGGTAAGATGTATGCTCATCGGTGGAGTGATAACAGAGGGGATTATGAATTTAACCTTGCACATTCATGGCTTGAAAAAGCGAAAGTAAATGGGTATAAATCTCAACAATTTATCAATGGTTTAAATGAAAGGAAAAAGAACTACCTAAAAAGAATAGCAAAAGAAAATAGTAAATAGCTCAGACATCCTACCGTCCGCTAATATGGCACTAAGCAGTCCTAAAATGGCTGGTTTTTGTTTCTATTTAAGGTCAACAAAGTGGTATTAGTGAGCCTTAAATAATTAATTTACCGACCATTTTGATGTTCTACTGCCAAGGTCTTCTTGGTGCAATTTACTGAAATTAACATAGAAAAATTTTTGTATATTTTCTAATGAATCGATTTTACTACTAAATTAATAGCTGAATGATGAATTTGGTACGTTTATGTAATACAGGAATTTAGACGCGCTTATCTCAATTAAGTCATCAACCATTTGTTTTATATGGGTTTCTACTGCTGAGAGTATATACATAACGTGCCATTTTTGGGATCGAATAACACATAGCTTGTTACTTTTATTCATAAAAGACACTCAATACAGAGAAGCTTGCTGGTAACTTACTAAATCTATTATATAAAATGTTGTGTGTGAATTAATCAGCTCGATATGTCGACAGTTTAAATCGAAATGCATACTAATAAGGTGTTAGGTTACTAAGGAAAGTTTATTAAATGCCCTCACCGATATTTTTGGTCTATGGGGCTCATTACTTATAATCTTTACTAGGCAAAAATAAGGTGTTTAAGTAGGGCAAAAAAGTGGGCTAGAGCCTGTAACAAAATCTGTTACAGGTTCGTATAAATAGTTAAAATATAGTGCTCCGTTACTTAATACTAATATTGGTGTTAATTATTGACTTTAAAGCGACCGACTAAATTTGTTAAATCTTTGGATAAAACAAGTAAGTCATTCGATCCATCGGCCAATGTATCAGCAGTATTAACAATACCTTTTGCCGATTGATTAATGCCACTAATATCGTCATTGATTAAGTCCGATGAACTGCACTGTTGATCTGCGGCTTGAGTAATACGCGAGATATTTACCTTCATTTGTCCAACCAAAGTACTGATTTCGTTAAATGATTGGTTCGCTTGTTCAATTTTATTGATAGCCTGTTTCGATTGTTCGACATTCACGCCCATTTGTTGAGAAACAACACGTGTTTTATCCAGCAAGTTCATTAATACAGCATCAATTTCTTCGGTAGCGCCTCGCGAGCGTTGCGCTAATGTTCTCACTTCATCTGCGACCACAGCAAAGCCTCGCCCTTGCTCGCCAGCTCTTGCCGCTTCAATAGCCGCATTAAGTGCTAACAGATTGGTTTGTTCAGCAATGCTTCTGATAACATCTAATATTTTAGTAATATTCTCACTTTCCAGTTCAAGTGACTTCATCGATTGAGATGATTCACTTAACGATTGATTTAACGAACTCACTTCACTTACCGTGACAGAAATTAACGAAATACCCTTTTTGGAGTACTCTTCAGTTTTCATAATAGTCGTTGAACTTTCTTGGCAGTCGTTTGATGTTTGATGTGCTATATCTGTCATCGTTGCGATAAGGTTATTCACATTATCTATTGATTGTTCTTGTTTATGGCTTACTGCTTTTACATCAGCGATTTGTATACCCGATTGATTAGCCACCACATTTAATGTTGATGCACAGGTTTTAATATCAACAACAAGCTGATGAATCGAGTCTAAGAATTGATTAAACCATTGAGCCAATTCACTGACTTCATCTTGACCAATAATCTCTAGTCGCTTAGTTAAATTTCCATCACCTTGTGCAATATCACGCAAACCTTCAGCCACACGGTTAATGGGTTGAACAATACGATTGGCTAACCAAAATCCTATGGCAATAAATAATGTAACCATGATAAAGGCAATCACGGTAATGGTCTGACTCATATTATATGCAGGCGCTAAAATTTCATCGCTATGGATGACGCCAACAAATCGCCACTTTAGTTCTTTTGAATAATAACTGGCAACGTCAACATCTTCACCTAAATGCTCGGTAGAAAAATGATCTTGATTTGGACTTTTTTGTAATATGGAAAATAATGATGATGATGAAAGATCTTTAATATTTTTGAAGTTATTCTCGGGTGTTTTGGCATCAGCTAATACGGTTCCTGACTCATCAATAAGAATGAGATAGCCGCTTTCACCTAGTTTTGTATTACTTAATATATCCGTTAATGTTGAAAGGGTAACATCTAGACCTTGTACACCTATGATGTCGCCTTGCTTATTTTTGACCACTAATGCAGAAGTTACTACAGGTTTTCCTATGACATCTTGATATGCTTCAGTAATAATTGGAGCGTTTGGAGAGGCTAGCGCCTGTTTGTACCAAGGACGTTGTCTTGGATCATAACCTCCAAGCACTTCTAACGGATATTGAACAAAGCCACCTTCTTTGGTGCCTGTATATACGTATAGTAAATCAGGGTGTGATGAACCAAAATCTTCATATAGCTTATATAAATTTAATTCTTCGACAGAATCATTTTTTGGCTCCATCATATGATCAGAGTCAATATAAGTATGAGTATTATCAGGAAGTTGGGTTGTCAATTTATTTTGAGCTAAAAATTTTACGTTAGCTTTGATTTGTTGGAAGAACAATTGAAAGCCGTTGTCTACTTGCCTTAATTCATCCTGAGTGCGTTCCACAAAGCTTGTTGAAGATATAGAAATCGTCATTGATATACTGACAATTGCAATGGCAATAATTGGTAAAATAACCGTAGCAGCAAAGCTCAACGTTAGTTTAGAGCGAATATTCATAAAAATTCATTAAATAATCGTAAATGTAGCCATAATATAACTGAGAATCATACTGAGACCAAGCCCAAATGAGTCAGAGTGAAAGTATTGGCTAAACTACAAAACTGTGACCGATTTTACTTGCCCATTTCAGTATCTTAAAAATCCAAAAGTTTTCAAAAAAGCTTCAACCAAATTACAGTAAATTCAGGTCCAGTTGAGCCGTTGAAAGAAAGCTCTTCTCGCAGACACAAAACAAAAACACGCCTCAACAAACTTCACGGAAAAATCTCTTGCCATCTATGATTATTAGTTGTGTTTTTTTAGTGAAAGTTTATCAGTGAAGAATAGCCACTTTGCTTTGTCTATAGGTGTTTTAGTTTATATTGCCCATTATTTTAAGGCTTTATTTATTATATTTACCAATTATTTACATAAATAGCAGGAAATATTCTATATATTTATTACACTTAGGGTTAACTATAACAATAATACGAATTAATAATGTCAAACTTTCTCTTTAAAGAAGAATCTGCAGATGAGCCTTTAACGTCAAAACCAAAGAAGCACAAGGTCTGGCGGATACTTGTCATTGATGATGATGAATCTGTGCATCAAGTCACTCGACTGGTTTTAGCGGATGCTACTATTGAACACAGAAGCTTAGAAATTGTTTCGGCTTATTCTTCTATTGAAGCACGTGACATATTATTAAAAGATGATACCTTTTGCATGGCCTTTGTTGATGTTGTTATGGAAACTGATCATGCAGGCTTAGAGCTTGTTGAATGGATCCGTAATACCTTAAAAAACCAAGCAATACGTCTTATTCTAAGAACGGGTCAGGCAGGTTCAGCTCCTGAAGCTAAAGTGATTAAAGAATTTGATATTAATGACTATAAAGAAAAAACTGATTTTACTGCCGGTAAAATGACTACAACTGTCTACGCAAGTATTCGGGCTTACCGTGACATAATGACGATACAACGTAGTTTAGATGCTTTTAAACAGTTAATAAAAACCACTCATGATCTTTTGAAAATTAATCAATTCAAGCCTTTTGGCTCTGCTGCTTTAGAACACTTATTGACTTTAATGGATGTTGACAGCTCTGCGCTTTATATTGCCCGAAGCCAATTAGAATATGATGAAACTAGCTCAAATCTGATTATTGCCTGTACCGGTAAGTATGTGAGTGAGTCAGATAGTCTTGAAGCGTCAGATATTTCTAGTGATGTTAAATATTTAATCCAGAAAGCGTTCGAAAATAAAAAGCATTATTTCACCGATGAAATATTTGTTGGATATTATGAAACATCAGGCAATTCAGTCTCAGTACTTTATATTGAATTCGAAGATGACGCAGAGCATTTTAAAGCCAGTTTAGCCGAGTTGTTTGCCACTAATGTTGCCCTTATCCTTGATAGTTTATCCAAACAACATGAGCTAGAAAAAACTCAGAAAGAACTGCTCTATATCGTTGGAGAAGCGATTGAAACGCGTAGTAAAGATACTGGGGCTCACGTTCATCGAGTTGCACTTATTTGTGAACTGTTAGCGAAAAAATTACAACTAAGTGAGGCCTTTGTTAATGCTATTCGCTTAGCTGCACCACTACATGATATTGGTAAGGTGGTTATTCCCGTTAATTTACTCCATAAACCGGGCAAGCTTGATAACAACGAATGGGAAATTATGAAAACTCATGCCGACGCAGGGTTTCAATTATTGTCAAAATCTAAAACGAGTGTTTCAAAGCTAGGTGCCAGGTTAGCACGTTACCATCATGAAAATTGGGATGGCAGTGGTTACCCCGATGGCTTAAGTGGTGAAGAAATACCGCTTGAAGCACGTATTATGGCTATTGCAGACGTTTTCGATACCTTGGGCTCTGAAAGTTGTTATAAAGATAAATGGTCTGATACCGAGATAAAAGCTTTCTTAATTGAACAAAGCGGCAAAAAGTTTGAAGCAAAAATGATTGATGTGTTTATAGAAAACTATGATGAGTTTTGCCAAATTAGAGTGTTAAATCCAGGTGAATCTCCATTGTAAAACTGTATAAGCAACCGAGGTTATTACTGTCAATTAGGGGAAAGAGTAGAACATTTTTATTAATGTTCTACTCTCTTGTTAACATGAACTTAATTTTGGCTTATCTTATCGACTGTGGCTGAACAAGCTTCAAGGAATATATCCATAAAATATTCAACTTCAGGCATTTCTTTTTTTAACCCGTCTAGTTTTATTTCTAATCGCTCTTTAACGTGTAAAAACTCAGGGTTGTGATGATTGAGCTCATCGAGTGCTTTGATATAAGCAACTAAAATGTCCGCCGCTTTTACTATCGCTTTATAATGGACTTCAACGTTATCTTGAACAATAATATTCGAAAAAAGTTCCTGAAACTCTTCAGGTAAAGACGCTAAACATTCTTTTTCTGCTAGGTACTCTATCTTCTTGAATTCTCTTGCAATTTCTTTATTAGCATATTTAGTTGGGCTAACAATATCGCCATAGCGAGTTTCACTTGCCTCATGATATAAAGCGATAGTGGCGACACGGTCAGCATTGATGTTACCGCCAAATTTCTTATTTTTAATGACCGCTAGCAAGTGAGCGACAATCGCAACTTGATGGGAGTGCTCGGCAACGTTTTCTGGCTTCACACAAAACATTAGCGCCCAACGTTTGATTAACGGCATTCTGAACATCCAAGCTAAAAAAGTACTCTGCATGGTTATTTCCTTAATATAAGTAGTTATTGGCTATAGGTACTGAAAAAATTCTTAAGTTTGGTCATTGCCGGCACTAATTCGTCAACATGGGGTAGAAAAACCAAACGAAAATAATTTTTCTCCTGAATGTTAAACGCACCGCCATGAACCAAAAGAATTTTTTCTTGTCTGAGTAAATCTAAAATCATTTTCTCATCATCAAGAATGTTAAATTTTTCTTGGTCAACTTTAACAAACAAATACAAGGCCCCCATCGCAGGGTTACAAGATAAACCATCAATTTCGTTGATCATTTTATGCGCTAGATTTCGCTGCTTGATTAAACGGCCATCATCCTTTATTAATTCATTAATACTTTGATAGCCACCTAATGCTGTTTGAATAGCATGTTGACAAGGCACGTTGGCACATAAGCGCATTGAAGCAAGAATATTCAAACCTTCTAAGTAATCTTCCGCATGAAATTTAGGACCACTAATTACCATCCACCCAGCGCGAAAGCCCGCGATACGGTAATTTTTTGATAAACCGCCCATGGTAATAATTAAGACATCTTGTGCCAAACTCGCGGTAGGTATATGGGTAGCTTCGTCATACAAAATCTTGTCATAAATTTCGTCACTGAAAATAATTAAGTCGTGCTTAAGTGCTAGTTCAATAATGCCCTTTAACAGCGCTTCACTGTAAACAGCGCCCGTTGGGTTATTGGGGTTAATTAGCACAATAGCTTTTGTTTTATCGGTGATCTTGTTCGCCATATCTACTAGGTCAGGAAACCATTGGTTTTCTTCGTCACAGCGATAATGAATAGCTTTGCCACCCGATAGCGCTACGGATGCTGTCCATAAGGGGTAATCGGGTGCGGGTATCAAGACTTCATCGTCATTATTTAATAACGCTTGCATCGCCATCACAATTAATTCACTGACACCATTACCGATAAAAATATCTTCAACGCTAACATCTAATATACCTTGTTGCTGAAAATACTGCATCACGGCAACACGTGCTGAATAAATACCTTTAGATTCGCAATACCCTTGAGCTGTAGGCAGGTTGCGAATAACATCTTTTAAAATATCATCGGGGGCAGCAAAACCAAACGGGGCAGGGTTACCGATATTAAGCTTTAATATTTTATGGCCTTCATCTTCTAATTTTCGAGCTTCGGCGGCGATTTGTCCTCTAATTTCATAACAAACATTATTCAATTTTGATGATTTTTTGATGTTTTTCATTAGCGGCGTCTCATAGAATATTTTCATATTGTGGTTGATTATGTATCCCTCATTGTTACTAATAATCAACCGCTTTGAAACAGTTACTTGCAAGTTTCTTATAGCATTAATGAAATAAAAGCGTCATCTTGTTATTAATTGAGTGAAATTTAAGCATGGAGGTCAATAATGCCATTACCTTTATTATGGTTAGGGGCTGCTGCAATATCAGTATTCGCGGTAAAAGAGTTAGCCGACGACCGCAAGAAACAGCAAAGAAAACGCTTTTATTATCGTGATGTACAATGTCTCGGTCGGTTTAATGAACATGAATCTCCGGTTGTCCAGTATCCAACTGATTTGTTTACTACCACGGAAAAAGTGAAACCAGAAATTGGCGCAATTGTTTGTTGTGGGGTTGGCGGTATACTTGATCACACCGGTATTTGGGTTGGTGACAATACAATTGTTGAACTCGATGGTAATGGTTTAATTAAAGCTATTTCGGTGCAACGCTTTACTAAGGAGCGCTCAGGAAAACATATTTTTATTGCTTGTGATTCAACAGCAAAACCTTTTGCCAGTGAACTTGCCGCGCAACGTGCTCAGCAACAAATTTTTCAATACCGAGATTATCATATGATAGAAAATAACTGTCACCAATTTATTTGGCAATGTTTTAAACCCCATGATAAGAATTTAACAACGTTTAAGGCGCTTAATATTCGCTTAGCGAAATTATACGATCGGAAAATTTATTGGGATATTTGTGATTGCTGATCAGTTAACTAGATAAATTAGTAGTATTTATCACTATACTTTTATCGGTAAGGCAATCAGAATATAGCTCAATAATATTGTGTACAATGAAGGTTTACTTTTGAAACTTTGGTTAAAAAGAATTTTACTCTTGTTCGTTTCACTGTTTTGCTTTGCTATCATTGTCATTTTTATGGCCTTACAGTCAACGCCGCAGTTGCAAAGAACACATCAAATCGATGCTAATTCGGCGACAGAAAATAAACGTATTACTCAGCGTTTAATTCAGTCCTTAAAGAGTGATCAGCAACCGATTAAATTGCAAGCTACTCAGGCTGAACTTCATGGACTCAGTGCTTTTGGTCACCGTGCCATTCCACAACTAAGCTCTGATGTGGTTTTATTTAAAGACAGTGCTTTAATTAACTTTTCTATAGCCTTGCCTTTACCCAAGTTTATAAAATACCTTAATGTGGAGATGATGCTTGTTTCTTCAAAGGAAGGTCTTGATTTGGGCACTGTTTATATTGGTAATGTTGCGCTCCCGGGTAATGGATTGCTTAAATTGGCTGAATGGTTTACTAACCTATATGTAAAAGAAGAATTTGGCAGCACGCTATTAAGCATGATCAAAAGCGTTGATATTAGTGCAGAGAAAATTTCTGTAGATATTGTGCTTTCAGATGATTTAAAAAATGAGCCATTAAGCAATAAAAATAGTCTTTTTGCTTTACGTGACCAACTTGCGTTATATGGTGATGTTGAGGTGATACGGTTTTATTATCAAAGCCTTGTTGACACGATTGAGCAGTCAAAAACGCTTAAGCTTTCGTTTACTCAATATGTTGGTTTTACTTTTGGTTTAGTAAAACAACGTAATTTAGCCGCAATAACTGATTCACCGGCAAAAGAGAATCGAGCGGCTTTAATGGCCTTAGTGCTTTATTTTGGTACCGATAAGTTTGAGCTCTTAGTAGGGGATATTTCTAAGCTGTCAGCAGAGCAAATACAACAGCGAACAATACGCCGAGCAAGGGTTACGTTACGCGAAAGAGTGGATATTCAAAAGCATTTTATTTACTCCGTTGCTTTGCAGCTATTTGGCACCAGTACCGCAAGTAATGCTATTGGCGAGCTAAAAGAATTTTTAGACTCAAACAGTGGTGGTAGTGGTTTTAGTTTTGCCGACTTGATGGCCGATCGGGCTGGAACTCGCCTGGCAATGCTGGCGACAACTTCGGATGAAAGCGCCTTAAAAGTGCAAGAACACTTGGCCGATATCATTAATGAAAGCTTGATTTTACCTGAATTGACGGGTTTACCCGAAGGTATATCCCAAAAGAAATTCGAACAATATTATCGTGATATTGATTCGTTAGTTTATCGTAGCATGCTGCAAAGCATTGATGAGCGTTTACGTAAAATTCCTGTTTATCAAGATTAACTAAAGCGCTAGCCAGCAATAAAAAACGCGACCTTAAGGTCGCGTTTTTATGTTCAATATGAGGGGATATATTCACAACTGCCTGGATGCCAGAGCCGAAGATGGTTTTTATCAAATACCATCAACTCTCAAGTCATTATTACTGAATCCTTGCACCTCACCGTTAATCAATGTGATGTTTAGCCAAATAAAGACATGACATCACTGATTGCCATTAACGATTTTTCACCACTAATACGGTTTTTTACTTCAACGTTCTGTTCATCAAGATTACGTTCACCAACAATTAATAATATTGGCGTACCAATTAATTCATGGTCGGCAAACATCACACCCGGACGTTCTTTACGGTCATCGAAGATAACTTCAATTCCAGCTTGCTGTAATTGTGTGTATAAAGCTTCTGCGGTTTCTTTAACACGAGCAGACTTTGCCATATTCATTGGAACAATCGCTACTTGAAATGGTGCAATGGCTGCTGGCCATTTTATGCCATTTTCATCGTGATTTTGTTCAATAGCCGCAGCAACAATACGTGAAACGCCTATGCCATAGCAGCCCATAGTTAACGTTTGATTTTTACCATTTTCTGTTAATACGCCACAATTCATTGCTTGTGCGTATTTTTCGCCTAACTGGAAAATATGGCCCACTTCAATACCGCGCTTAATGACAATATTACCAAGACCACAAGGGCTAGGATCGCCTTCGACGATGTTACGGATATCTTGAATGTTGATTTCATCACAATCACGTTTCCAGTTAACCCCAGTATAAGATTGACCGTTTACGTTGGCACCACAGACAAAGTCGCTTAGACGAGCAGCACTGCGGTCTACAATAACGTCAACAGGTAAGCCTTTAGGGCCTAATGAGGTGATATGGCAGTTAGCAATTGCAGATATTTGTTCATCAGTTGCAAATGTTAAAGGTGAAGCGATAGCAGATAAATTTTCAACTTTAACTTCATTTAGTTGATGATCGCCACGAAGCACTAGAGCAATGAATTTTTCTGGCTCACCTTTAGCACTAGAGCCAAGCACTAATAGTGTTTTAACTGTAGTTTTTAAATCTATGTTTGAGGTTTTGATTAAACGTTCAAGCTTTAATTCTACCTTAGTCAATTCCTGAGTTGGCTCTGCTCGTTCGCCTAGCGGCGCAATAGCTTCAGCTTTCTCAACGTTTGCTGCAAAATCGCTACCGTCACTAAAGGCAATATCGTCTTCGCCAGAGTCAGCTAAAACATGAAATTCATGTGAAGCTTCACCACCAATAGAACCTGTGTCAGCAATGACTGGGCGGTAATCCAAACCTAAACGGTCGAAAATACGGCAATAGGCGTCAAACATAATTTGGTAAGTTTTCTTTAAACACTCTTCGCCTAAATGGAAAGAGTAGGCGTCTTTCATTAAAAATTCACGACCACGCATCACACCAAATCGAGGGCGTATTTCATCGCGAAATTTTGTTTGAATTTGAAATATATTCAGCGGTAATTGTTTATAACTATTTATTTCATTAGCGACTAGTTTTGTAATGACTTCTTCGTGCGTTGGACCTAAAACGAAGGCACGGTCATGACGGTCATTTATGCGCAGTAGCTCAGGGCCATAATCATTTAAACGTCCAGACTCTTCCCATAAATCAGCAGGTTGAACCATAGGCATTAATACTTCAATAGCGCCTGCTCGCTCCATTTCTTCACGAACAATATTTTCAACTTTTCTTAATACTTTGAGACCTGTGGGTAACCAAGTATATAAACCCGAAGCAACATTTCGAACAAGTCCGGCACGTAACATTAATTGGTGACTGATCACTTCGGCGCTGGCTGGCGTTTCTTTCAAGGTAGAAAGTAGGTATTGAGTAGTACGCATTGACTAAAGGTTCCGTAAAATATCAAGTATATAATTGTCGGTTATTCTAGCAGGGCGGGGCGATGGGCAAAAGGAAAATATAAACTCAGATGAATAAAGTTTAACGCATTAAAGAGTCAGTTTTAGCTATCTGCACGGGTTATTTAATTAAATAAAATAAAGTCTAACCATTAAGTGCCAGTGTACATTTTAATTACTTGAGCTCATCTTCGTATCAAGGCTAGGTAAAATGATCGCCCTTTGGTATTAATTGCGGGTGTTTATCTTAAGTAATTGTTGATATTATTTTGGCAGTTCTGTTACTTTATCGGCAGGTATATTTAATGACAACAACTCTTTTAAATGGCGTGGTGATCACTTTATGCAAGTTTTAGTTACGGCAATTTTAGCTCAGGTCGGCTCGGTTGTTTTAGGTAAGCCTAACGAAATACGTCTAGCTCTGGCGTGTCTATTAGCAAGAGGTCATCTTTTGATAGAAGATTTACCAGGCATGGGTAAAACCACGTTAGCGCAGGTGTTAGCACAAACGCTTGGACTTAGTTATCAACGAACGCAGTTTACCAGTGACTTGTTACCGGCGGATGTTATTGGTATCTCAATATTTAATCCTGACACTAAAAAGTTTGAGCTCCATCGAGGACCAATTTTTAATCAGGTGGTGTTAAGTGACGAAATCAACAGAGCAAGTCCTAAAACACAAAGCGCTTTACTTGAAGCAATGGAAGAGCATCAGGTTAGTATTGATGGGACAACCTACCCACTGCCACAACCCTTTTTTGTTATCGCCACACAAAATCCTTTAATACATGCGGGCACATACCCTTTACCTGAGTCACAACTCGATCGATTTATGATGCGTATATCTCTGGGATTTCCTGATATAGCGGCAGAAAAACAAATTTTACAGAGTGAAAGTAGCCACGCGAGCTATAAAAAGCTATTACCTTGTGTTGATACCGACAAACTTATCGCCATGCAAGCTGCTGTATCACAAGTGACGGTATCAGATAATATTATTGACTATGTTATCGCCTTAAATCATGTCAGTCGTCAACAAGGGTTTGCTGGTAGACCTTTATCACCAAGAGCTGGACAAGCACTGGTGGCTGCAGCGAAAGCATGGGCCTTTATCGATGAGAGGACCTATGTCATCCCCGAAGATATTCAAACCGTCTTTAGTTCGGTATGTCAACACAGACTTGAGTTGACCACGCTTGGCTTTGGTGAGCAACAAGAGAAAATTTCAGCGCAGGTTATTGCACAAGTTAATGTTTTAAACCCACTGAATTCATAATGTATATCAATGACGTTAACTATAAATAGCGTTAACTCAATAATAGAGACAACAGTGAAAAAACTGGCAATACCGATAAAAAATTATCTTAGTCGCTTTGCTAATAAGCAATTTAATCGTTGGCTAAAGCGTCGGATACCGCCTGCAAAAAAGCATAAATTATCAAATCATAATATTTTTATTATGCCAAGCCGGTTTGGTGTTGTTTATCTCTTTTTTGTGGTGTTGTTATTCCTTTTAGCAACCAACTATCAAAATAATGTCATCATGTTATTAAGTTACTTAATGGCGAGTGTGTTCATTACCACTATGATGCACAGTTTTTTTAACTTATCGGGTTTGGCAATATCTGCAGATAAAACTGCCCTAGGGTATGCAAATCAAAATATACACTTTCCTATTAAGATATCTTCAGCTAATAAACGTCTTGCGATTAACTTTTGCTTTGATGACCAAGCTGTTCTTCATCTCCCTCAAAGTGAACCAGGCGAACAAACTGTTTATGTTTGCTGCTCCTACCCAAACCGAGGAGTATATACTCCGGGTCGGTTGAAAGTGTCGAGTGAATATTCGTTAGGTTTATTTATCACCTGGACAAGAATCGATTTTGACCAGCAATGTATTGTTTATCCTCAAGCCATGTCTTTAAGTTATCGACAAAGTGATTTTGGCGATGCAGAGCAAGAAAATGTATTTTCACAAAGCAGTAAACCGGGTGTCGATGATTTTTTTGAACTTAAAGCCTATCTTCCGGGAGAGCCACTTTCTCGTCTTGCATGGAAACAATTCGCGCGCGGTCAAGGTCGGTTAACTAAGCATTATCACCAACAACAAGGAACAAGGTGTTGGCTAAAGCTTAACGATATGCCCAATCACGGACTGGAGAAGCAACTCGCATACCTGTGTTTTCTAGTCAGTGAATACCACCGTAGCGAGCAAGTATTTGGTTTGGATTTAGTAGCAGAAAAAATACAGCCTAGCCAAGGTGAATTTCATTTTAAAGAATGTTTAATGGCGCTAGCCATTTATCCTAAGTCGCTACGATGATAAATAATACAGTAACAGGTGAAAAATTTAGCTTATTACCTCAACATGCCTGGGTGTTGCTTGTTTGTCAGTGCCTTAATTTAGCTTTACTTGTTAGTGAATTAACCCTCTGGATGTTGTTCATTATTGCTGTTTGTCTATGCTGGCGTGGCTTAACGCTTATTAAGCCAGCAATAAAACCACAGCGACTCATTATCTTATTGCTGGCTTGCTCTGGTTCTATTGCTATAGCACTAAGTGGTCGAGAATTAGGGGTCTTATTAAGCATGTTACATTTGCTTTGCTTTGCTTATGCTTTAAAAAGTTTAGAGTTAACTAGCCGCAAAGATTTTTATCAAATTGTTCTACTGGGTATTTTTATACTGGCATCGGTGCTTATTTTTTCTCAATCCTTATTTTTGTCGCTTTTCGTCTTTTGCTTACTAGTGTTAAATTTAAGCCTGCTGTTAGCCTATTTTTCAGCGTCACTGAACATTAAAAATAATCTTTCTCAAAGTGCAATAACCGTGTTGAAGAGTATTCCGCTTGCTGTGGTTTTATTTATCGTTTTTCCTCGAGTTGCGCCTTTTTGGCAAGTACCATCAGCAAAGTCTGCCCAAACAGGTTTAGCAGAAAGTGTTACACCGGGAGATGTAGCCAATTTAGCCAGATCTTCAGCATTGGCCTTTCGAGTGAAGTTTTTTACCGATATCCCGCAATACAACCAATTGTATTGGCGAGCAATGGTTATGGATGTTTTTGATGGGCGGACATGGCAACAGAGCAAAAATAGTTGGGCAAATATTGAGGAGCAGGCAAGTTCACTTAGCCTTAGCCGTGCGACATTAAGCGGAGCACAAACCCGTTATCAAGTCATGGTTGAGCCGAGTTATCAACGTTGGCTTTTTTCTTTAGCCGTGGTTGACCCTAAAAGTTTGACTAATAATCAAGTGACCATCAGGCCATTACCCAATTACACCATTATAAATAGTAAGCCTGTTAGTCAAACAACCAGTTATCAAATCAGTAGTTATACTCAATCGTTGCTTGATGCGCCGTTAAGTGACTACCAATGGCTAACAAGTTTACAACTACCCACCGACAGTAACCCTAAACTGAAAGCGCAAGGCCAACAACTTAAGTTAAACTACCCAGATGAAATTGAACGTGCACAAGCTATTTTGGATATGATTAGAGAACAAGACTTCTATTACACGTTAACGCCGCCTTTATTAAATGGGGCTAAATTAGGGCATGAATTAGACCAGTTTTTCTATCAAACTAAAAAAGGCTTTTGTGTTCATTATGCCAGTGTCTTTACTTTTATGATGAGAGCGTCTGGTGTTCCTGCTCGCTTGGTCACTGGCTATTTAGGTGGCGAGTATAATAAACAAAGTGGTCATCTTAGCATCTACCAATATGATGCCCATGCATGGGCTGAAATTTGGGTTAATGGCCAAGGTTGGGTAAGGGTAGATCCCACGGCGGCGGTTAACCCAGAACGAGTAGAAAGTGGGCTTTCACAAATGTTACAGCAAGATGCCTTGTTCAATAACGACTTGCTAAATTTACATCGATACAAACACCTCGCTTGGATCAATAGTCTGCGCTTACAGCTTGATGCGCTAGATTATCAATGGACAAGATTGGTTTTAGGTTATTCATCAAAAAAACAATATGATTTACTTAAACAGTGGTTTGGTGATCTTCGGGCTTGGAAAATAGCGGCAGTTATTGGTGGATCATTAATGTTAATGATGGCTGTGTTGTGGTTAGTTAATTTAAAGAGGGGTAAAGATAAACCGCCGGTAAAATGGTTAGCTCAGTATCAGCAAATAATAACGCGATTAAAAGCTAAAGGCTTAATAAAAGCTGACACTATGCCCGCGAGTCAATTTTCAAGGCTAGTTATTGAACGATTCCCTATGTTATCGAAAAACTTCATTGGCTATACCCAATGCTTTGAGGCACTTATGTATCAAGCATTATCCCCCCAGGAAAAAGAGCAGTGCTTAATCGAAATGAATCGCTACCAAAGACAATTAAAAAAACAATTAAAGCAGCTTAAAAAAACGTCAACGGGCAGCCATTAATTTACTTGATAAGTTGAACTTGCCATTTTACATTGTTTTAGTAGTTGGCTGAACTCATTAATGCCGCGGTCAAAACTGTCAGCAGGTAAGAATAAATGGTAACCAAAAGCAGAAGATAATCGTTCACTTTGATGGAGAAATGCCGCAATGGGTCCTTTTACAGGCTCTCCGTTTGATAGAATAAAGGGCTCAAAATTAATTTGAGCTTGTTCCATTGTCATTAGCTGATGCAATACCCCATAAATAATTAATCCTTGTTGTTGATGGATTAACCTATTCGCTAATCTAACGGAAATGTTTTTAGCAATATTATCGATATGAACCAATCGTATACCGATATAAGGTAATGTTTCACGTTCTATACCAACAACTTCAGCAACAATATTAATATTTTGTATATCTTGCCATGCTAATTGCCAGTGACCATAACGGTGATTAAAGGTTATTTTATCAGGCGTCAAATAGAGGCTAATGGCAGGTTCAAAAAGTTTAACTGCACCTACCAAAGTAATAACCAGACAGAGAAGGATCATAAAAATGTAGGCGAATCTATATGATTGCCAATAATGTTGAGCGAATAAAAGCGTAGTAAGTAAAAGTAACACGCCAAAAATAACAAGAGAGATCCCGTTATGTTTAGCGATGGGTTTAATTATTATGCTTGGATGTTGCACAGCTTTACCAGTCATTTAACCATCATTATTTTTTATTGATAATGCAAATATGCCTAATTATTTGTGCGTTTAACAGCGTATTTTTAAATCTACTGTCTTCAATGTTCATTAATATATGTTTATGTCTGCTTGAGTGCATCATATTATCACCACAAATAACTATATTTATCTGTGGTGTCCTATTCATACTTAAAGGAGATTAGTTTTTTTGTGAGCGCTTATGGTTAAACCATACCACAGCTTTATAGACAACTAGGACAAATATAGTCCAAAAAATAGCATGATAAAATGCATGAAAAGAGCCTTCACCCAAACCGTGATCATCATGGGCGAATGCTTGCGCCGAAAAGAGGTAAATAAAACTGACAAGTAGCGTTATAAATTTCATGGTTAATCCTTTTTTTAATGTTTAATGTTTAATGTTTACTAGCTATAGATAATGAAGTCGTTATCGCAAAAATTACATCTGCAACATGCCTTCTTTTTCGATAAAGGCTATGATCTCGGCCAAACCTTGTTGTGTTTTCATATTTGAGAAAACAAAGGGTTTATCACCGCGCATTTTTTTAGTATCTCTATCCATCACCTCAAGTGATGCGCCGACTAAATCAGCAACATCTATTTTATTAATAATTAATAAATCAGACTTAGTTATACCTGGACCTCCTTTACGTGGGATTTTATCTCCGGCTGAAACATCAATAACATAAAGGGTTAAATCGGAAAGTTCAGGGCTAAACGTTGCGCTTAAGTTGTCACCGCCACTTTCAATTAATACAAAGTCTAGAGTAGGGTGAAGTTCTTGTAGTTCGTCAATGGCTGCTAGGTTCATTGAGGCATCTTCACGAATCGCCGTATGAGGACAGCCACCGGTTTCAACGCCGATAATTCTGTCTGCTGCGAGAGCGTCATTTTTAGTTAAAAATTCAGCATCTTCACGCGTATAAATGTCGTTGGTGACCACTGCCATATCATATTTATTACGTAGCGCTAAGCATAGCTGTCGTAATAATGCGGTTTTTCCTGAGCCTACCGGGCCGCCAACACCAATGCGTAAAACTTGTTTTATCATTTTTTATTTCTCTTTTTATTTTTATAAAGCATGTTATTAATCAACTTAATATATTAAGAACGAAAAAGTCGTGAATATTGTGTTTCATGCCAAGCACTTGCCATGGCTAAGTGCGGCAGACTGGCACCAATATCGTTATCTGAAATACCGTTTGATTTTTCAATAATTAATGGCGTCTGTTCAGATAATTCAAATAGGAGGTTTTGTGCCTGAGTTTGCCCAAGAGGCACTAGTTTTGTCGCTGCTGCGACTTGGTTGTCGATGAATGTCCAGCAGTAACCACTTTGTGCTGAAATTAAATCTAACTTAAAGACATAAGCGCAAAGCGCAAAAGCACTAACAAAGCTGATTTCTTTAAGCGTTATTATTGCTTGATAAGCGGCTAAATTAAGGTTGTTTAGCTGTTTTATTAATCTTATTAAGGCTTTGCCCATTGCTAAATCAGCCAATAATAATTCATGACTTTCTCGACAAGCAATTAAATGGTTATTCCAGTCGTTAAAATCGTCAAAATCATTTATTGATAAGGCGTTAAATAATCGTTTTAAAATGGCTAAATCGGTTTGTGCTATAGACTCCTCTAAATTAATCTTTATCCAACTTGCGGTCGTTTCTGATGATGTTAACCAACCCATTTCAACGCCATACTCTAATGCTTGTGAAAACGCAAAACCGCCCACGGGTAGGTTTGCGCTGCATAACTGTAATAACCGATTAAGCTTAATCGGCTCGGCGAGTGTTATTTCTGCTGGTACTAGTGACACAGGGTTCACTGCAGGTTTAGTGGGCATGGGCGTGGCCGTGGCTACTAACGCCATAAGCACCATTTTCAGGTTCAAATATTGTTGGGGTTTTATCAATCGTTAAACCATATTTCTGTGCAAGTTCTTCTAATACATGATCGGGTTTAAAACGTACCCATAACTCGCCTATTTGCAGTGAGGTGTGGCGATTACCTAAGTGATAACAAACTTTACAAAAGGTTAACCAGTCAGTTGCAATGGCGGTTGATACAGGTTCCGCTTGACCTTTTATTTCAATGAATAATCCACAGTCTGTTTTTAGTACTTCACCGACTAATAATGGCTGTCCACGCGCCATAAAAATACCTATGTCTAAACCACCATCCGTTTTACCTTTAATACGTGCTTTTTTACGGGTGTCTTGATCTAAAGTTATTGAGTCAGCTATATTCTGGTGAGTATGGTCAAAACGCTGATGTGCTTGTAGCATGTAATTTCCTAATCTTTTAGTTTTATTGAATCACTTATTTCTTATTTAAAATAGGCAGTAAAGTTGTGCAAGTGGCAAAGTTACTGCAGGCTCACAGGTTAATAGTTCGCCATTGGCACGTACTTCATATGTTTGAGCATCAACGTCTATTTTGGGCTGCCAACTATTATGAATCATGTCGTTTTTACCAATGTTTCGAGTGTTTTTACAGACACCAATCATCCGTGTCATGCCTATTTTTTCAGGTACATTAGCGTCAATAGATGCTTGTGACATAAAAGTCATTGAAGTTTTGGCTGAGGCACTGCCATAGGCTGCAAACATTGGGCGGAAATAGACAGGTTGCGGTGTTGGAATAGACGCGTTTGCATCGCCCATTGGCGCTGCTGCTATCATGCCTGACTTTAAAATTAGCGCAGGTTTTATACCAAAAAATGCCGGTTTCCATAGCACTAAATCAGCTAGTTTCCCGACCTCAATAGAGCCGACCTCATGGCTAATGCCGTGGCTAATTGCAGGGTTTATAGTATATTTAGCGATATAGCGTTTTATACGAAAGTTATCATTTCGTTCAGTATCGGGAGCTAATGGTCCTCGTTGTTGTTTCATTTTATGTGCGGTTTGCCAAGTACGAGTGATCATTTCACCGACTCGTCCCATGGCTTGTGAATCAGAAGCGATCATACTAATAGCGCCTAAATCATGCATAATATCTTCGGCGGCAATACTTTCCTTGCGAATACGTGAATCAGCAAAAGCAATATCTTCAGGGATAGACGGGTCTAAGTGATGGCAAACCATTAACATATCCAAATGTTCATCAATAGTATTAATGGTATAAGGGCGTGTTGGGTTAGTGGAAGACGGTAAAACATTAGCCTCACCACATGCTTTAATAATATCCGGTGAATGCCCACCACCAGCCCCTTCAGTGTGATAGGTATGAATAGTACGACCTTTAAATGCTCCTAAGGTGTCCTCAACAAAACCAGACTCATTTAAGGTATCGGTATGAATCGCTATTTGAACATCGTAACGCTCGGCAACCGATAAACAATTATCAATTGCCGCGGGGGTTGTTCCCCAATCTTCATGAAGCTTTAAACCACAAACACCTGCTTCAATTTGCTCTTCTAGGGCAAGTGGTAAACTTGCATTACCTTTGCCTAAGAAACCAAAATTCATTGGGAAATCATTTGTTGCTTGCAACATTTTATGTATATACCAAGGACCTGGTGTGCAAGTCGTCGCCTTAGTACCTGTTGCTGGGCCTGTACCTCCACCAATCATAGTAGTAACACCCGACATGAGTGCTTCATCTATTTGTTGTGGACAAATAAAATGTATATGGGCGTCGATACCGCCTGCGGTCAGTATTTGCCCTTCGCCGGCTATAACCTCGGTGCCTGGACCCACTTCAATATCGATATTGTCTTGAATATCAGGATTGCCTGCTTTACCTATAATAGCGATACGACCCTCTTTAATACCAACATCAGCTTTAATTATTCCCCAGTGATCAAGAATAACGGCGTTGGTAATCACTAAATCAACGGTGTCAAAGCATGACGCTTGGCTTTGTCCCATGCCATCTCTAATGACCTTTCCCCCACCAAATTTTACTTCTTCACCGTATTGTGTGAAGTCTTTTTCAACTTCTAACCATAAATCTGTGTCGGCTAAACGAACTCGGTCACCGACTGTTGGTCCAAACATATGTGCGTAGGCGTTTTTATCAATACTGGCCATGATTATAAGTTTCCTTGTATTTCACCACGAAAACCAAAGATCCTGCGTTTGCCTTGAAAGGCAACCAGGGTTACTTGGCGTTCTTGCCCAGGTTCAAAACGAACGGCGGTACCTGAGGTGATATCTAAACGATATCCTTTGGCGTGTTCTCGATTAAAATGCAAGGCAGGGTTTACTTCAAAAAAATGATAATGAGAGCCAACTTGAATGGGTCTATCGCCAGAATTAGCCACCGTAATTTTCAATCGTTCACGGCCGACGTTGAGTTCGCGTTCGCCTTGGTCTGTTTTTATTTCACCTGGGATCATCTTTGCTTCTCTTGTGTTTAATGTCTAACTAGATCTTATGTAACCTTCTATAGAGGTTTAGTTAAATAATAGGATTATGAACGGTGACAAGTTTGGTACCATCAGGAAATGTAGCTTCTACTTGTACATCAGGAATTAATTCTGCAACTCCTTCCATGACTTGATCTCGGGTTAATAACGTGCGGCCATAATCCATCATTTGAGCGACAGTGTTACCATCTCTGGCCCCTTCAATAATCTCCATTGAAATATAAGCCATAGCTTCAGGATAATTTAATTTCACACCACGCTTTAAGCGTCGTTCTGCTAACAATGCGGCAGTAAAGAGCAGTAATTTATCTTTCTCTCTTGGTAATAAGTCCATGCTGTGCACCTTTGTTTATTTATTTAATAGTAAGGGGGGTCATTAAGTGTCTGATCAGGTATGCCAAATACGCGGAATGTTCGCTGGTTTTTCTAGGTATACCGGTCTGATTTTTTGCCATAATTTAATAAAAAGTGCTTTGCATTCTTCACTATGCTCACCTAAATAACGTATCACTAATAACTGGCGTATTTGGCTGATACTCACTTTTTCTTCGGCGTTTTCTTCACCCATACAGTCGCGTAATTGCGCTACGAGTGCTTTATTGTCAGCATCGCTAAGTAGACCTGCTGGGGCATAAGCTAAAAAAGTGGCAAAAACACTGTGGCTATTTAAACCTGCGATGTGTTGATGTACTCCACTGCTAGGTTTTATCGAAATTCTATCGTGATAAATTAAAGTGTTTTCACAATAAACACGGTTTAATTGGCTATAACTGCCATATTTAAAGGGTTGATTTGAAAGGGGTAAGCCCAAACAGGTAATATCCCAACCTAAATAAGCGCTATCACTTTTAAAGTGAACATCAACAGTATTAAATCCATCAGCCCCCTCATAAACGATCGTTTCTAAGGGGAAATTTTCACACTTCGCCTGATGGTTAATAATAATGTCAAGGTGTTGAACTTGTTTGGGATCACCAATTGTTAGGTTTGTTCTAGCGCGATAAAAGCGGTTAGCACCAGGCGTAGTTATTAAACTGTGGGCTTGTCTGTTGAGTTTAATGTTAATATTTAATTCATCACCCGACACTATGCCCGCTGGTGGGTGTAACAGATAAATATGTGCACAGTCGCCTCCTTCTGGGTAGAAAGCTTTTTGCACGCTTAATGGTCCATTGCGTTGAGTACGGGTAAGTTGAGTGCCAGTCGATGTAAAACTAAACTCTAAAGATAAGCTGGCAAACCATGCATTTTTAGGTACAGGGTTAATGGGAAAATTATTGATGGCTGGCTTAGCTGTCATGGTTATATGGGCTACTTTTTATTCTAACTTTCGCTGAAAGTAGAAGAGGGTGCATGGCTAAAGCTGTTTTGCACAAACTACGCCAAATAATAAAAGTTAATTATTTCAGTGTTATAACGAGATTGATTGGCTAAAAAAATAATGTCATCTAAGAAAGACTGTTTATTTGTTAAGTTATTGTTTTTACTTTTTTTTATTACGCTGGTGTCAAAGACAATGTCAGTTTGATTTAAGGGGTTAAGTGCGTTTAGAAGATAAAGGTTTAGCTGTGAATTAAATTAAACGCTTATCATGGCGGCTAGTTCACCAATAGAATCATGGAGGGGAGTGCACCGCTATGGTGCTTGCGCTTTAAAATGGAGCGATTAATTGAGTATTAAAAATAAACAGTGTGTTAGTGATTGTTTAAGTTATTGTATTTAAATGTTAAATTTTAATTTTATATGGTCTGTAATGTGCATAGACGTTAATGAGTTAAATTTTACTATACATCAACAGATGAATTAAAAGGATAATATGGACGCTATACTTGTTATTATTGCAGTCTCGTTAGCACTCGCTAGCGTTATCAATATAGTGTTAACCAAGTTCTCAATTTCGCACATTATTGGCTACATTATTACCGGCACCATAGTAAGCAATATTTTTGATTTCAATGGCAGTGACAATATTCATTCCCTTGAGCTTATTGGTGAATTTGGTATTGTTTTTCTTATGTTTACGATTGGCTTGGAAATGTCTTTTGCGAAGCTAGGTAAAATGAAGGAATTGATATTTTTTAATGGTTTTATCCAAGTTAGCTTTAGCGCTATTGTTATTTTTATACTTGCATTTTATCTTTTTAATATTGAACCGATACCCTCATTAATTATTGCGCTTTCATTTAGTTTATCTTCAACGGCTATCGTATTACCTTACCTGAAAAAATCAAAAGATATAGTGACACCCTATGGTAAAAAATCAGTCGCTATACTGGTCTTTCAAGACTTAGCCGTTATCCCTATTTTACTCTTAATGGGTTTTCTCTCAAATAATGAATTGTCTCTAACCGATGTGCTGCTAAAAACTTTTTTGTATGCCAGTGGTATTATTATTTTTATGTTCACTATAGGAAAAAAAATAATTGCTTGGTTACTGCATTTTTCATCGAATGCGCTAATGGAAGAACTGTTTTTAATATCGGTATTTACTATCGTATTGGGGGCATCAATTATTGCTCATAACCTCGGTTTTACTTATTCTTTAGGTGCGTTCATTGCGGGGATGATTATTGCCGAAACTAAATTTCACATGAAAGTTGAATCGGATATATCTTCATATAAAGATCTTTTTTTAGGTGTTTTTTTCTTTTCTATTGGCACAAAAATAGACGTTGATTATTTTATAACTCATCTTCATTGGGTGATGAGTGTACTCGTCCTTGTTATGATAATAAAAGCGACGATTATTTATATTTTGATGAGAAAAAAATCGAATAAAAGCGAATCAATTAAATCTGCTGTTGCCTTATGCCAAGTAGGGGAGTTTTCTTTTGTGATTTTTGCTATGGCAATAAGTCAAAACCTGATAGCAAAAGATTTAGCGAGTTTTCTGATATTGGTTACCGTTTTATCTATGATATTAACCCCTTTTATGGTCAGTAATATTTATAAATTAGCCGCACTTTTTGTCGTTGAATTTTTTGAAGCTGATAAAATAACTACCGTAAAAGTGACTAATCACACCATTGTTTGTGGTTTTGCTATTTTAGGTCGCATTGTAGCGAAAGAACTGACAAATAATGGCATCAACTTTTTAATTATTTCTGATAATTTACAACATGTATTATTGGCAAGAAAGCGTGGCTATAACGCTTATTTTGGTCACCTAGATAAAACGCCCGTACTTGAATCATTAAAAGTAGAGCAAACAACTAGTATCATTATTACGGTAAACACATTAAAGAATAAACAAATAATTTGCCAAGCCGTACTCGATTACTATCCTAAGGCAAACTTAGTCGTTAAAGTGAATTCACTTGAGGAGAAAAAGGCACTGGCGGGCATTAATATTAACTTTTTTGTTCATGCACAACATGAAACAGCGGTGCTATTAGTTAAAAAAAGTATGGTTTGAATTGAAGTTTATAACCTGAGTAATAATAATTTTTTAGCTTGATTAGGGCAGTAATAATCCTATAGGCAAAAGTTTTTCGTCACTAAAACCTATTAAAAACCGGTAGAAGACATAATAATATTATTTTAGTCCGCTTTATATCTATAATAATTTCACTTTCATATAGAAATTCATCAATAAAATTTAGCCAATAGACCTTGAATAAGTTATTGATTATTTGATCTAATATTTAGTTAATGTGAATATAGGGTCTATACTTGGGCAGAGATAATATCCGACAATTAATTAATGGGTTAAGCTAGCCTCGTTGTCTTAGAGATAGTCAGGTCATTGCTGAAATCGCCGCTGGGCCTGCTAAAGGATTGTAAACAAAATAATATGACTAATATTAAAACGCTACAACAGAAAATTAAACGTCGTAACTCATTAGCGATAGCTTTAATTGCTGTGTTAATTAGCCTGTCATTTTTAAGTTTGATGTTATTATTTAATCAACAAGCCAAAGATGCTGAAACGATTAATCTTGCTGGCGGCCAAAGAATGTTGTCACAAAAAATAGCTTACCTAGCCATTCAGCATTATCACAATATAACTACGGCTGAAATTGATGAGAAGGTGACAAAAAATCTTTTCGATACGGTCAAATTGTTTACGACTAACCAGCAACTTTTAACAATGATGGTGGTTAACGAATCTAATAGCATGCCTAGTGAATTATACTCATGGTATTTTAACGCGCCGACTGAGCTTAACAAACGGGTCAATCACTTCGCTGAAAGTGCTATCGCGCTTAGTCTGACTCAAAACAAAAAGAATGCTGAGGCGATAGTTAAAGAAAAATTCAATCTAGAGTCTAATAATAATTTACTGATTTCTTTAGATCTAGTCGTTTCCAAAATAGAGCAACATTCTAATCAGCGTATAGTTAACATAGAAAGACTCGAAGCATTTTTATGGCTGGTCTCAATGGCCCTATTATTTGCGATAAGCTTCTTCATTTTTAGGCCGCTGCAACGGCTCATTAGCAATTATCACCATGAACTTTCACTTTCTAAACAAAAAAGTGTCGAGTTAATGCTGGCGATAAATAAGCACGCGATTGTTTATCGAGTCAATGTCGATGAAAAGGGTACGTTAACGGAAGTCAATCAACGTTTTCTTGATTTCTATCGTTACCGTGAAGAAGAGATCCTTGGTCACAGTGTTGTTGAAATCTGCGCTTCAAGTTATACCCAAGACGATTATAAAAATATATTTCTAACAGCTATCGCTAAAGAATATTGGCATGGCGAATCCATTAATAAAATCAAAGGTGGCCGAGAGCTATGGTTAAGTACCACCATAGTGCCACTGATCAACAATGATAATAAGGCAGAATCTTTTATTGTTATTCAGAACGATATTAGTGGTATTAAGCAAACTGAACTGACTCTTAATAAACTCCATAAAATAACCTCGGATATAGACAAATGCTTAATTGATAAAATTCAAAATATCTTAGAGCTTGGAAAAAAAATATTTAATTTACCGCTTGCGTTGATCAGTGAAATTCACCAGCAAGAATATCGAGTTGTCTATTGTCATACTCCGAACAATGAAATTAATCCTGGAGATATTTTTGATTTAGGCAATACCTATTGTTTTCATACCATACATGCAAACCAGCCTATTTCTTTTTACCATGCAGGTGAAAGTGAAATAAAAGATCATCCGTGTTATCAAGCTTTTGGTTTAGAAAGCTATATTGGTGTGCCATTGACTGTCGATGGCAAACTGTTTGGCACATTAAACTTTTCTGGCCCTGAGCCTTCGGCAAGGCCTTTTACCACGAGGGAATTAGACTTAATTCAATTGTTTTCTCATTGGATAAGTGCAGAGCTAACACGTGTTAAACATAAAAATAGATTGCTAGGGCAACAATCTTTAATGGAAGAAATGGCACAGCAAGCTCGCATTGGTGTCTGGGAAGTTGATCTAGTTAACAACAATGTTTACTGGTCAAAAATGACTAAAGTCATTCATGAAGTGCCCAATGAGTATCAACCAGAACTATCTCAGGCAATTAATTTTTATAAAGAAGGAGAAAGTAGAGAGAAAGTACAAGCGTTAATTGCCAAGTGTATGAATGATGGTAGTGCTTACGAGGAAGATATGCAGTTGGTCACTGCCAAAGGTAAAGAAATTTGGGTGTCTGCTCGTGGTCGTTCCGAGTTTACCGATGGGAAATGTGTGCGTTTGTATGGCTCATTTCAAGATATTACTGATAAAAAGGTAAGCCAACAGCGTATTAGCCATCACAACCAACGAATGAGATTAGCAACAGACTCTGCCGGTATCGGTGTGTGGGAACTTAACTTGCTTAGTAATGAATTAAAGTGGGACGATTGGATGTTTAAGCTTTATGGTGTCGACCGTCAACCAGCTTTAAGTGCGAAAGACGTTTGCGACAAAGGTGTACATCCTGAAGATATCGAGAAGGCCGGTCTTGAATTCATTAATGCAATTAAAGTACACGGTCAGTACGATACACAATTTCGAATTATATGGCCAAATGGCGAAATAAAGTATATCAAAGCAGCGGCGATTATCAGTTATGACAATAATAAAAAACCGGTATCAATGATAGGTGTGAACTATGACGTTAGCGCAATCGTTGAGAATGAAATCGCTCTTATTAAAGCGAAAGAGCAAGCAGAAGTAGCGGTAACCGCTAAAAATGAATTTTTTGCTAGTATGAGCCACGAAATACGAACACCAATGAATGGTGTTATTGGTATGCTGGATTTAGTTAAAGACTCTGTGTTAAGCCAAGAACAAAATCACCGAATCGGTATCGCCCAGCAAAGTGCTCACTCGCTTTTAGCATTAATTAACGACGTTTTAGATTTCTCCAAAATAGACGCTAATAAGTTAGAACTTGAAAATGTTAGTTTTAACTTACGTGATATGGTTGGTGACTTAGCCGAATCTTTTGCGCAACAAGCTCAGCACAAAGGCTTAGAGTTAATCGTTGACCTTGTTGATATTGAAGAGTCGCTAGTGGTTGGCGATCCTAATCGACTTCGTCAAATATTGACCAATTTATTAGCTAATGCTATTAAGTTTACCAAACAAGGCGAGGTGGTTATTCGTCTTTGCCAGCAAAATCACTCGACAACGCATTGGCGAATTATTGCTGAAATATCTGATACTGGTATCGGTATACCAAAAGATAAGCAGCAAGGATTGTTTGAAGTGTTTAGTCAAGTTGATGCCTCAACAACACGAGAATATGGCGGCACAGGGCTTGGTCTTGCTATCGTTAAAAAGCTTTGCTTATGTATGCAAGGCAGTGTCGATGTTGATAGTAACCCAGGTGAAGGTAGTACTTTTAGCTGTGATTTATTGTTAGAAAAATCAGCGGATTCTTTATTGTCTCAACCTGTAAAAGCTTTGCAAGGCAAACGTGTGCTGATTATAGAGCAAAATCAATCCTGCGCTAACGTTATTAAACGCCAATTAAACTGCTGGCATGTAGAAGCTGATATCATAACGACCTTACAACCTGCGCTCACAGCTCTTAATAAGCAAACAGAAAATGACCACTATGATTTGTTGATCATTAATCAACAACTTGCTGATTTAGATGCTTTAGCATTTGTTAAAACAGTGCGCTTGAATCCGGTGCATAAAAATCTAAAAATAATGTTTATGACGCTAATGAGCATTCAGCATAATTTAGCCGATAGCACGGCAAGTGGTATTGATGGTTTTTTTCCTAAACCGGTAATTACCACCGATTTACAACGAGCATTAAACACTTTATTAGCTGAACCTGAAAAACAGCTCATCAGTGAAGTGACCACGGCTAAATTAACACGTTTATCTAATGAGGATAGTAGCTGGACAAAAAAGGTTAAATTACTACTGGTAGAAGATAATCGAGTTAATCAAATGGTTGCTATGGCGGTATTGAAAAAAATAGGAATAACCCAATGTGTTATTGCCATTAACGGTAAAGATGCCATTGAAAAGCTTAAAGCAAGTGATGAGAGCCAGCCATTTACTTTTATTTTTATGGACTGTCAAATGCCTGAAATGGATGGTTACCAAGCGACAGCCTCAATTAGGCAAGGTAATGCAGGAGCTCGCTATTTAAGTATTCCTATCGTTGCTATGACGGCCAATGCGATGGTTGGAGATGAAGAAAAATGCTTGTCTGCAGGGATGGATGATTATTTGGTTAAGCCGATCAACAAAGAACAAGTGAAAGAGGCAATCAAAATATTTCAATTAAAATAGCTGCTAGGCATAAAAAGTCAAACCAATATTGAGTGTAATAAAATAGTAAAAATCGCGTAAAAAAACAGCCGTCTTAATAGGGCGGCTTGGTCATAATATTAATGTTTATTAGACTGCTCTGTGTTGTTATTACAGCAAAAGTGATTATTTTAAAAATATATTTTAGTGATTTTATTATGAATATCATTGATAGTTTTTTATCTTGTATTTGAATGATAGAAAACGTCTAATCCATAGGCTAGTAAGCATTCTTGCAATGATGTATACAAACCAACGACAGCTCATTTTATCGTTGGCTTGAAAGCAGAAAACCATAAATATTCTCTTCAAGTTAAGGTCATGTGGTATGTCAATGCATTTACCGTTATTAAGTGAACTCAGAGAATGTTGTGGTCGTGAAGACTGAAATATCGGCTGTCACGACCCTAAGTTATCGCGATTAAACGTGGAGATCACCCTTTACCTTGGGTGCGATTTCGATTGGATTTAGCGCTAGCATTCTTTTCAATAAACTTTTTCTCAATAAACTTGAAGATCATGGTGGCAACATCCTTTTCGGTCGCAGCTTCAATACCGGCTAAACCCGGCGAAGAATTAACTTCCATGACCACAGGGCCACGTTCGGCGCGCAGTAAGTCAACACCACAAACGTTTAGCCCCATAATGTTTGCTGCCGATACCGCCGTTGCTCTTTCTTCTGGGGTAAGTTTAACGAGTACCGCTGAACCGCCGCGGTGTAAATTTGATCTAAATTCACCCTCGGCGCCTTGACGCTTCATTGCGGCAACAACACGGTCTCCAACGACAAAACATCGAATATCAGCACCACCGGCTTCTTTGATAAACTCTTGAATTAAAATATCAGCATTTAAACCCATAAATGCTTCAACAATCGCTTCTGCTGATTTAGTTGTTTCAGCAAGTACGACTCCAATACCTTGTGTACCCTCAAGTAACTTAATCACGCAAGGTGCGCCACCGACGTTCTTAATTAAATCTTTTACATTATCAGGACGATTAGCAAAGCCGGTTCTTGGTAAGCCGATGCCTTTTCTTGACAGGAGTTGCATAGAGCGTAACTTGTCTCTAGAGCGACTAATCGCTACAGATTCATTGACACTAAAAGCACCGGTCATTTCAAATTGACGGACTACTGCGGTGCCATAGAAAGAAATTGATGCGCCAATACGCGGTATAATAGCGTCGTACTGTGGCAGCTCTTTACCTTTGTAGCGCACAACAGATCTATCACTAGTGATATCCATATAACAATGCAGTGTATCGATAACGTCAACTTGGTGACCCAGCGCTTCACCCGCTTCTTTTAAACGACGAGTCGAGTACAACTTCTTGTTTCTAGATAAGATTGCTATTTTCATGTTTGATTTCCTGTTTTTATAAAGAACAATAATCTATAGACTAGACTGTTTACTAAATAGTCACAAAAAAAAAGTTTTTTTGACAAAGGCGGTAAACAAGCTCAACTTTATTGTGCTTGTCAATATGACCATTTGAAATTTTACCTGATGAGTACAGCATATATAGTAGACCGATGATAAAGCACCGTATTCTTTTGGATTAGCCTTATAAATCAACAAATTCAATGGTTTGTGTTGAATTGGTTGTTAGCCTTTAATGATAGATATAAAGCCGATATGACATCACAAGAAATTTTAAAATCAGCGACGGTTAATGCGGCTGATTTAATGGTGATGTCAAAGCGTTTATGAACACTCGAAGTCGGAAAAGTTGCTGACATTATTACCATGCACGCTAGCCCTTTCGTTGATATTAATGAATTATTAGCTGTTGATTTTGTAATGAAGTCAGATGACGTGGTCAAGTCTAAGTAATGGCGTAACCCTTAATAAAAAGTCTGTTTAATCTTTGTTAAACAGGCTTTGTACTTATCATATTGAGTGATGCTGCTTATTGCAGGACTACCATAAAAAGCATGGCATTATTTTACGCTAAAGCGTCACTTCTTCTGCGCTGCTGACGGTTTCGGTGATTTGTTTACGTTGGTTCATTCTCAAGGCTAAATACAAATCAGAATGCACATAAATTCCATCGTGACCTGATTTAATCTCTGCTTTTACAAACCACGCCAACAACTGTCTTTTTCTGCCAGCAAGCTCAAGGCGAACCCCGCGCTTTCTAAAAATAACCTCTAAATCTGATAGCATCGCCATCACACTTAAGTCTAAATGAGTAAAACATGGCACCGCATCAATAATTACACACTCAATGTCATCTTTTTGTCTGGCATATTGTTCTAACAATCGGCGTTTAAAGAAACTAGAATTAAAGTAAGTTAAAGGCGAATTAAAACGATAAATAAAAATACCGTCCACCGCTTTTGCTTTATCACTGGCATCTAAACTTCTTACTACACCGTTGATATCAACACCGAGTATATGGTCGGTGGGGCGCATTACCGTCCTAATAAATTGGAATAAACCTAGTAATACAGCAAGGGTAATACCGGGAATAACACCAATAAATAACACCGCTAATAAAGTGGTTAAGGTTAAGTAAAATGCTTGTCGGTCTTTTAGTCTGAGTTTCCAGACCATTTTAAGATCTAGTAGGTGCACAGAAGCAATAATCAAGACAACCCCCAAGGCGGCACTGGGAATAAATTCAAGGGGTGCGGTAAAGAAAATAGCAATAATAGCAATAATGGCTGCGGCTATAATAGAGACTAATTGGGTTTTACCGCCATTGGCATCATTGACTGCGGTGCGAGAAGAGGCGCCACTGACGGCAAAACCCTGTGATACAGCCGACGCTAAATTAGCAATACCTAAAGCCATAAATTCTTTATCTGCATCAACGTCATAGCCATTCTTTGCGGCAAAGCTGCGAGCGGTGAGCATCATGCTAACAAAACTTATTATCGCTAAGTTAAGTGCTGGCATAACAAGCTCACGAATAACACCGACATTAAATTCAGGTGTTTGAAATAAGGGTAAGCCCCCCTCGACAACGCCAATGGTTTTTATACCAAACTGCTCTAATTTAAAAAGCCATACTAAGGCTGCACCCAACGCAATGGCAAACATTGAAGCAGGCCAAGTGGGCTTTAGGCGTTTCATACCAAAATAAATAGCCAGGGTAAATAAGGCGATAGTTAATGTTGGGAAATGTGTTTGTGCTAAGTAATCAGGGACACCGCCCAAACGTTCGAGCAGATACCTTTCATCAAAGGTAAAACCAAATATTTTAGAAAATTGACCAACAATAACTGTTATCGCAACACCATTTAACAGCCCCATTAAAATAGGTTTAGACAAGAAGTCAGCCAATACACCAAGCTTAAAACGACTGGCCAGAATGCACCAAAAACCGGTCATCGCTGTCATGGTAATAACTAACTGCCAATGCTTTGTACTGTCGCCGGCGGCTAAAGGGGTGATCAGTGCCGCAATAACTGCACAAGTTGCCGCATCAGGCCCAACGATTAATTGCTTAGAGGTCCCAAATAATGCATATACCATCATAGGTAATACACAGGAGTACAAGCCTACTACGGCATTAACTCCGGTGAGTTGTGCATAAGCTATAGCAACCGGTAATGCAACGGCTGCAACCGATAATGCCGCTTTAACATCATCAGCAAACCAACTTCTTTCATAGTTAAATAAGGTGTTTAAACCTGGCATAAAATCATACAAACGTGACAACACAATAGCTCCCTTATTTATTTAGTGCTCAGCGATGCTATGCGTTTTGCTAATGGCGGATGACTCGAAAAGAGTGCGCTCATTTTACTTGAGCTAATGGCAAAAGCTGACATTTCGGTCGGTAGCTGGAGCAAGTTTTGTAGTTGCTCTAGTTTACTGAGTGCGGCAATCATATTTTGTCGGCCCGCAAGGCTTGCACCACCTTCATCTGCTCTAAATTCTCGATAGCGAGAAAACCACATCATTATCATAGTCGCTAATAAGCCCAATACGAGTTGAGAAACTAATGAGACAATCCAAAAGGCAGGTCCGTGACCACTTTTTACGTTAAATACATTGCGGTCAACCACATGACCGATAATGCGTGATAAGAACACCACGAAGGTATTTAAAACCCCTTGCAGAAGTGTCATTGTTACCATATCGCCATTGGCGACGTGGCTTATTTTATGAGCAAGAACCGCTTCTACCTCATTTTGACTCATGTGATTTAATAAGCCGGTACTTACCGCGACTAAAGCATTATTTCTACTCCAACCCGTTGCAAAAGCGTTCGGTGAAGGATGATTAAAAATACCGACTTCAGGCATGCCAATATTGGCTTTAAGGGCTTGTTCTTGTACTGTTTTGAGTAGCCAGCGCTCGGTTTGATTACTCGGCGTCACGATAACCTCGACGCCCATACTTCTTTTCGCCATAAACTTAGAAATAAACAAGGAAATAAACGAACCACTAAAGCCAATAACCGTGGCATAAATGAGTAATGATTGAAAATTAAGGTCGACGCCATTTTCTGCCAACAAGCCTTCAATACCAAATAAGCTAAAGGTAATACTCAAAATCATCATAATGGCAATGTTAGTGGCCAAAAACAGTAAGATTCTCATTGTTTATCTCTTCATTTTGCAATAATAATGCCTTTATAGACAAGGCTGTTAGTCAAATAGTCACAAAGTAATTTAATCAAATAGTGGGCAAGTAATCAAAGTATATTTATTGATAATAGGCGAAGTGTTAAAAATTTATTCGGGTGTTTTATTTAGACTGAAAATAAGTGATGTGCTGACTGGTTTTAGGTTTACCCTGTCTGCATTATCAATGATATTTTTGTGTTTACGGTTAATGTGACTTTATTTTACTTTCAGGAGTCTAGATAGAGGTGGGAAATTATGACCACATCATTAAGAATACAAAACATTTAAAGGAAAGATATGAAAGCTTTAATTTTATCCGTATCGTCGATAAAGCTCGGTACATTAGTGTCGAGTAGTTCACATTGTCCATGGTTTAATAGCAGTGTTGCTCTTCAATCAAGAGGTTTTAGTGGCAAAAACATCTGGTTTGATAGACTTCAGACCCAAGCTAACTTCGTAAAGTACTGGCACAGAGGCCGGTTAGTTCTTCATCTTCAGTGCAAGCAATGATATTTTATGAACAGGTACTCATCATTTTTTTTAGTCTGTAATTTAGTGGCAGGCTAAATGCTGTTTCAGCGGATTCTTTAGTTTCAACCCAATCAACGGCGTAATTATCCATCAATAGACATTGAACTAAACCATCACCGATGATCTTGTCATCTTCGACGATTAATATGCGCATTTATTACTCCGCTAACTACAAAACTATCTATGATAAAATGTTAACCTTAAGGTCATATTAAGGCCTTTGCTTTATTGATTATTGACTATTGTTAAGGTTATTCAACGTTACTCAACACTCGGTGATATTTTTTCTACTGAGACGAGATAACTAAATTCTGGATCGACCAACATTTCACCTTTCATCGCTTCACGTCCCAATAGCATCAAGTGGTTCATGCTTGACCGGTCGGTTAATGACAGTCTTACTGTCCATGTTAATTCGCCCATTACCGCCAACGTATTGATGATATAGCGACGTTCTTTTTCTCCGTTAGACGATTTTATACGTTTTCTATCGACTATCTTTGCCGAACATTTAATCGTTTTAGTGACATCGTGAGAATCAGGATGAAATTCAAAGTCCAACATGCCAGTGACTTTATTTTCAGAAATATGGTCAACATGGAGCGATGAAGTTTGCGCGCCAGTATCAATGCGGGTTGCAACCTCAAATAGCTCTAATTCGGGTAAATCAATAGTTTCTCTAGCACCGACAAGTATTTTTTCTTTCATATTATCCATTTCATTATGTTGTTGTAGCAGACAAAATTATATTTTACGGCACAAGTGCTAAAACAATAGCATATCATTGTTATTAAGAAATACTACGCCAAAAAGATGTTGCCGTTGTCAGCAATAATGACAGCTCTTATTGTTATAAGCGCCATAACTGTTCGATAAGCATAGCTTTTTTATTACTAAAGTAAAGTAGGGTGGCTTGATTTTCCACCCATTTAAGGAGTGTTTTTCTGGGGGTATATCATCAAATTTGTTTGAAATTAGAAGGAAATAGGTCTTCTCTTCGCCGGCAAAGATGATGGTTCAATTGCTTGCTCTGCAGAAACAAAGGTTTCTTTAGTGTTTGATTTACTCTTTTTAAGCGAGCTTTTAGTTCCAGCTCCACTGGGCTGTGCAGTCGTTGATGACTTTTGTTTTGGAGTATGAGCAACTTCAAAAATTTCGCCATCAAATTCAACGGTATCGCCATGACGAATTTTCTTTCGTTTTTGAAACTCAACTTCATTGTTAACTAGAACATAACCTTCGCTGATCACTATTTTGGCTTCGCCACCACCACCGACCATATTGGCAATTTTTAGTAATTTACAAAGCTCGATTGGTTCAACCGAAATATTAATAATAGGGTGTGCAGACATGTAACGTTAGCCTAGTGATATTAAATTTAATGGCAACAATTATAACATAAAGAAGTGTGACAAGGATAAGGTATAGATTATTTAGTCGTAAATTTTATTATCGCACTTCGTCAATTAAAACAAGTCTTTTTAAAGCTCACTTAATATATAGCCTTGATAATTTAAATGCTTGGGTTAATGGTTAAGCTGACTTTCGCCTGATAAAGTTTCTGTCTCTAGCTGTTTTAGCGGCAGTTAATCGATCGCTTTGACAAAGTGATCAAACTTTAAGGCCGTTATTAGCCACAGCAAGGTTTACTTGGCTGAGGAATAAGTTGATGCTTTTAAATGTTTTATACAATGCTAAAGTTTATAATTATGCCATAATCAAATTTACGGCGAACAGGGTAAATAACTTTTATTACTTGTTAAGAAAACATGAAAAGTTGCAGAACAACACTATGCATCCTTCTATTATTAGTGGTGTATCGCATTATTTTTTTCTTTACCCGGACACAGAGGCTAATTTGAATAAACTTGAAAAAAGTCAATTAAGTCAATTAGTAAAACGCTTGTACAGGTGCATGTTTGTCAAAGATGCTCAAGATGATAGCGTTCATACCATGGCTCTTTCATTATGAGTATTTCACTTGTTGTTGCCGATGACCATGTGCTTATGCGCCAAGCATTAGTAAATTATTTAAAGGCAGGTAACGAGTTTACTATCTTGGCTGAATGTAAAGATGGAATAGAATTAATCAGTCAAACCTTAAAAACCGATCCTGATGTTGTGGTGATGGATATTTCTATGCCAAATATGAGCGGACTGGTGGCAATTGACAAACTATTGTCGCAAAGGCCAACGACAAAAATATTAGTTTTATCCATGCACGACGAACTTGAGTATATTTTAGCGATGCAAAAAGCGGGTGCTAAAGGTTATATCCTCAAAGAGTCGTCCTCAGATCTTCTTATTCATGCAATTAAAGATGTTTATAACGGTAAAACCTTCTTTCCAAACTTATCTGCCAATAATTGTCAGCCGGCGTCCAACCCATTAGAAGTATTAACTCGGCGAGAAAGAGAAGTGTTTTTCTCAGTAATTGCCGGAAATACCAGTAAGAAAATAGCAGGATTACTCAATATGAGTGTAAAAACGGTGGAAAATCATCGCACCAAAATATATAAAAAGCTGCAGGTTGGCAGTGTGGCAGAACTACTAAGAATGGCTAATAAAGCAGGTCTTCTTGAATAGTGTTTATTTTATCTCATCTCATTTGAACTTTGCTAGAGACAAAAAAACGCCCTACAAGGAGGGCGTTTAATGAATGTAGATGTTATACGTACTCTGCTCTACATTTAGCTGTTATTACTCTGCATTCGAACTTGTCCCTGAGACAAAGTAATTTTTATCTATTTGATTAGCGATAATCGCATAGCTAGCACGAGTTACACCGTCTTCTGGATTAAATGTAGCAACCATTGTCGGTTGTAAATCAAATTGACCTTGCTCAAGGCTATAGCGAACACCTAACAGACCTTCGTTCAAAGCAATTTGCACATAACCGCGCATATCGTCAGCAATATCACTTTGGTCAGCAATCACGATTGATTCACCCTTGTAATTAACGGTGATTTCATGCGCTTCGCCCAAGTCTATTGCCTCTTGAGTTTTACCAATAACTTGTATTAGGCTATAAGCTAAGTCAGCACGAGTCACAGCAGATTTTCCGTGGAAGTCGCCATTATTATCAACCATCATCACGGGACCAAATTGTTGTTTAGCATCTTTCAACG
The DNA here is from genome assembly GCF_014077275.1 of Colwellia sp. BRX8-7. Classification (NCBI taxonomy): domain Bacteria; kingdom Pseudomonadati; phylum Pseudomonadota; class Gammaproteobacteria; order Alteromonadales; family Colwelliaceae; genus Colwellia; species Colwellia sp. BRX8-7. Next base: position 39,876 of record NZ_JACGVP010000022.1, read on the forward strand.
CGGCACCTGACATAGCAACTGATTCAGCAAAAATACGGTATCTAGGGTCAACACCACTTAGGCTTATTTCTGTTTCCCCATCTAAATGGCGATACTGACGTACCGATGTCCCCATGACTAAAGCTTTAGCCAATTCCTGACGATTTAACATCGCATCAGGTGCAAAAGATGTCGCTGAACGACCATCCATAAGGCGTTCAAGTACAGCAGTTTCTATTGCTGCTTGCTGACTATGGCCTGCTACGTCATCCATACCTTCTATGCTTGTTAAAATATCTTGCCACACCCAATAACTGATATGATTATCACTAGCTTCATCAGTTTGTGCCTGTTCGTCGTAAGCTGCAGCGGCAGGTGGCACTGATAAACCAAAGGCGTCAGTTTCCATAAACAGTTTCCATGGACCCGCTTGTGCTGGAGCCGTTACAAACGAGTTACTGTCCCAAACTGGGTCGGTAGAGTCGCCTTCAAAACGTTGCCCATCAGGTGCTACAAGTACAGCTTTAACACTTGTTAAGGCCGTTAAGCCAACATGTACGGTTTTTGCATTGGCATTGACTTTAAATTCAATTACTTGCGACTCTAGTGTTTCAAACGCTAAAGCACCTTCAGCAATTTTCATGGCTTGCATATTGATACTGGCCGTGAAACGAGAGTCAGCGCTGTTGTTAACAGATTTTTTATGATCTGCATTTTTCCCTTTAGCTGCAGCTACTGCAGCATGGGCATTAATATAACCTGCACCGACTTCCCAAGACTCATAACCTGGCATATTCGTCGCAGATTCTTTCATTAATTGCTTGATTTCATCGATACTTAGCGAAGGGTTAGCTTCCATCATCAGCGCTGCAACACCAGCAGTGTGCGGTGTTGCCATTGATGTACCCGAGATACGGGTATAAAAAGGAATATGTGTTGGGTCAAGCACCAAATCAGCATCTCCGCCATTGGCAGCCATATTGGTTGATGAACGCGTTGATACCATGTTGCGCCCTGGTGCGACAATTGTGACTTCGTTAGTGTAAGTCCATGCCTTACCATCTGGCATGGTGAAATCACCGCTTTCATATTCTAAACCACGAGATGAAAAGTCGACTAAATTACCATTGGTATCGCCAGCACCTACTGACATTCCCCAAGGGATCTGAGCATGAGGGTTATTGCTATTTTCGCCAGAGCCCGAGTTACCCGCAGCAAATACCGATAAAATACCAAATTGATAAGCTTTATATGACGCTAAGGCAACAGGGCCTTTAGCATCAAATTTACCGCTTGAACCCCAAGAGTTACTCATAATACGTAGAGGATGTTCATAGTCATAAACGTTGTTAATAGCATAGTCATAGCCGCCAACCGCATCTAAAATAAATAAACCTAACCCTGAGCCGTAACCCACTAAATCAGCATCGGGTGCAACGCCTTTATATTTTCCATCAGACATAGCGCCCGAACCCGCTATAGTGCCAGCACAGTGAGTACCGTGGCCGACATTCAAGTCGGTATTAGGTTGGTTTTTAATAACAAAACCGTCTGTAATACCGGTTTCAGCGAGATCGAGTGAATGTGTTGCCGCTTGCACGTTATCAACCACTACGTCGCCAAAGAATAAATCTTGGTGTGTTGCATCAATACCCGAGTCATTAACCATAATGGTTACGCCTTTACCGGTATATTCTATGCCGCCATTGCGGTTTGCAAATTCGGTACCTTGAACTTTGTCAACACCGGTAATTTCACGAGAGTTAGCATTAAAATATTCAAGCTTACGGTTTAACCATACTGAACGTACATCATCTCGTCCGGCAATCGCTTTGATTTGTGCGACATTAGCAACAACACCCATAATAGGTACGGCAGAAAACTGCACACCCTTACTGATACCTAAGGCTTTTAACGCCCGTATTTGGCTTACTGATATTGGCTTCATTTGTTCAAAGGTTACCACGGCCATAACTGTTTCTTCGCCCGTCATCGTCGGAAGCACTAGTGCCAGTTGCTCGCCAATAGCAGCGTCAGCTAAAGCGTGCGTAGGTAATGTCATTGCCAAAGAGGCTGCAGCCAAGGCACTTAAGGTAAATTTTTTCATTATATTTCAAACTCCAATATGTTTCATACTTGTAGGTTAAATATCTTAAATATTTCTAATTGTTTTTAATTATTAAAATATTTTTATCACCTTTAGTCTCCCAACAAACCATTAAGATGAAAATAGGGGCTTACCCCTATTATTGAATAAATAACTGCTTAATTAGCAAACCTATAAGGTGAATCATTTTAGAAACAAAGTATCAGCGAGTTGATCGTATTAGTGATTTTAATTTACCTAATAGTTCACTAGATAGGGGAAACCCCCTATTTACTCAGCCCCCCTTAACTCGATAGAGTGCTTGAGTGAATTATATACACCCCTTAACAATAACTAGAACGAGTGAAATAATGAAAAAATTTACCTTAAGTGCAATAGCAGCAGCAACCATGGCATTAACTATGCCGTCTCAAGTTTTCGCTAACGCTGCCATTGGCGAGCAGTTAGCTGAGTTTTTACCGACTATGGTTGGTTCTCAAACGGTTATGGCCGTAGTAACTTATAACCAATTAGAGCCGGTATCAACAACTCAACTAGAGCATCTTTCTGGACTAGGTATTAGTCAGGCTGTTCAGTTTGCTTCGGTTCCTGTTATTGGCGTAGTCGCTAACTTAGACCAAATTAAAGCCATTGCTCAACGTAGCGATGTGCGCTCGGTATGGTTAAATCGTGAGCTTGAATACTTTAATTCTGATGCTCGTCAAATCACAGGGGTTGATGCGGTTCAAGGTGCTGAATTTGAATTACAAAATGGCATTGAATATACCGGTAAAGGCGTAACTGTAATGGTTAATGACTCGGGTATTGATGCTACCCATCAGGATTTATTCTTTGGCGATAAAGTGATTGATAACGTGCAAGGTCTAACGCATGCAAGTTTATTAAGCATAACGGGTGTAACCGAAGGTCTAATACTTAAAAACCAACCTAACACAGATACTAATTCAGGCCATGGTACCCATTGTGCTGGCACTATTGCTGGATATGGTACTATGTCAGATGGCCTTTACCCAGGCGCAGCGCCAGATGCTAAATTAGTAGGCTATGGCTCAGGTGGCGTTATTCTTATTCTTGATACTATAGGCGCTTATGACTATGCCATTACTAAAGGTGATAGTTACGAAAATCCATTGCGCGTTATGAGCAACTCTTGGGGTTCAAGTGGAAAGTTCGACCCGACTGGCCCAGTTTCTCTAGCTTCATATAAAGCCCATAAAATGGGAATATTATCTGTATTTGCCGCAGGTAACTCAGGCTCAGGTGAAGATACGCACAACCCTTATGCACAAATTCCTTGGGGCATGTCTATTGGCGCAGGAGAAAAAGATGGCACACTAGCTGGTTTCTCTTCACGTGGTTATAAGTATGAATCTGGCGAGTTTGTGATGCCAGGTGGTGAAAAATGGACCTACAATAATGAAATTACTATCGTAGCTCCTGGTGTAGACGTTATTTCTACTCGTGCTGTTACTAATGCCGGCGCAAATGGTGGTGAAGCTGATGTAGACGCGATGGACCCTACTCATTTACCTTTCTATACCATGATATCAGGTACGTCGATGGCAACGCCTCATGTTGCTGGTATTGTTGCACTAATGTTAGAAGCTAATCCTGACTTAGATAACATGGCCATCAAAAAATTGTTACAAGAATCTGCGACTAATATGCCAGGTTACGAGCGCTTTGAAGTCGGTGCTGGATTTGTAAACGCCCGTGCAGCAGTAGCCGCAGCCAAAAACTATGATATGAACCACAGTGTCACGGTTAATAACCTACGCGGTAAAGTTTTCAATGCTAATACGCTAGTTGAAATTAGCGAAAAAAGCCCTGAAGGTTCTATCTGGTCAACACCCAATGGCGTCACAGAGCCACTAGGACTGCAAAACTCATTTGAATTTCAGGTTCACAGTGAAGCATTGTGGGTTAAGGGCTCTGCGAGCTCATTGGCTAATACGGCTAAATTAGTTTTAATTGACCCTAATGAAACTGAATACTTTGGTAACTTAACTTTACCTGTGCTTGGAACTGATATGCGTGTTACGGCACCTGCAATGGCAGGTACGTGGACGGTTCGAGTTGACGGACTAACCTCTTTGTCTGGCGTAAATCCAGATCCACTTGATCTAACTAATGGTCCAATGGCTCCTGAGAATTTCGACGTTAAAATAAATTTTGAAGACTTAATTGGCTTTGAAGGGGTAAACGATATAGCCGCTCATCGTTATGAAAATGCGATAAAATATGCAGTAAGCAAAAGACTAATGGATGGCTTGAATAACGGTGATTTCAACCCTGATGCAAAGTTAAAACGTAAAGACTTAGCTAAGTACCTAGTCATGGGCGGCGCTGTTCGTCAATACCGTGAATTAGACAACGAGCCAAAGCCAGAGCTTAATGAAGAACCTAGTGGTTACCAAGCGTTTATTGAATCGGTATCGGTTGTCGGTGGCGCATTGAAAGATAGCCTACGTACACAGCAGCCAGTTATGCTTAGTCAAAATGGTGAGTTTGCACATAACGGACGTGTATCTAAAGTAGACCTAGCTTACAGCTTAGTTCAAATTCTAGGACTAGAATCAATGGCTAAAGCGTTTGATCCTGAGAAAGATAACATTACGGTTGACTATAAGGGCCAGACTATTGTGCTAGCAGATCAAGACAGCATTGCCGACGATATGAAAGGTTATGTGCAACTTGCCATACAGCTTTCATTATTGAATGTTCACTTTGATGTTACTCAAGGTACTTACGACTTAACGCCACAGTTGAATGCTAGCTTTGGTGGAAATTATAAAGTCACTCGTGCAGAATATGCTTTAACTGCTGGTCGTCTTTTTGGTCAATACTTTCAGTAAGCTCTTTGGTCAATACTTTGAGTAATTACTTTCGGTAACTAGTACCACATATTAATCAGGAGGCCATTTGGCCTCCTTTTTTTTACCGGTTAACCACACCCCCTTGCCGCTCAGACTGTTAATCATGGTTTCTCCTTTTTCAGTATCGATTAGATAAGCTAATGCTATGTTAGGCAACATCATTGACAACTTTTCCAAGTGATCTCTTATTTGTTCTCTGCAGAGGTGAGCTGGTTCTATTTTTCTCGCTAGGTATTGACTTGCCGTTGATAGTCGAATTAATAGTTGGCAATTAGCAATTAGCAATTAGCAATTAGCAATTAGCAATTA